>JAQBPZ010000183.1 GCA_028287225.1 Gemmatimonadota bacterium | reverse complement strand
GCAGGGTGTCGCTCACGGAGACGAGCGCCCCCTCCCCGCCCGGCTTCAGCTTGACGGCCACCTCGTCGATGGTGGACCGGTCCTCCTCGGGAAGCTGCCGGATGCCGATGGAGCTGTAGAGCTGCCGGTCGTCGCGGTCGTAGACGATGAAGTAGCCGGGCACGCGCTCGAGGATGGAGCGCATCGCGTCGCTGGCCACGACCCGCGTCCGCTGCCCGGAATCCCCCGAGGCCCGCTCGAGGGTGAGCGTGCGGCCCGCGATGCTCGCCGCGCGCAGGTACGACAGCGCGCGGTCGCCCTGCGCGAGCGCCACGGGATCGAGCTCCTGCCGGCTCCAGGCGATGCGCGCGAAGTACAGCGCCGCCGCGAACAGGAGCATCGCGCCCACGAGGGCGAAGGCGTAGGCGACGGTCAGCCGGGCGCGGAAGGACGCCATGGCCTACGCCGCGCCGTCCTTCAGCACGTAGCCCACGCCGCGCACCGTGCTGATCAGCTTCCGCGAGTGCCGGGCGTCCACCTTCTTGCGCAGGTGGTTGATCACCACGTCCACGATGTTGGTGCCCGGATCGAAGTGGTAGCCCCACGCGTACTCCGTGATGAGCGTGCGGCTCATCACCCGCCCGGCATGCCGCGCGAGGTACTCCAGCACGGTGTACTCCTTGGGCGTGAGCTCGATCAGCTCCCCCGCGCGGCGCACGAGGTGCGTCGCCTGGTCGATCTCCAGGTCGCCCACGTGCAGCACGGGCGACGCGAGCGCGCGCGGGCGACGGGCGAGCGCCTCCACCCGCGCCAGCAGCTCCTCGAAGGCGAACGGCTTCGTGACGTAGTCGTCGGCGCCGGCGCGGAGCGTCGCCACCTTGGCGTCCACCGCATCCTGCGCGGTGAGCACCAGCACGGGCCGCTCGAACCCCTTGGCGCGCAGCGACTGCAGCACGTCGATGCCGCTCTTCCCCGGCAGCCGCATGTCCAGGACGATCAGGTCGTACGAGTCCGACGCCGCACGTCGCTCGCCCTCCTCACCGTCCACGGCGAGGTCCACCGACCAGCGGTTCTCCTCGAGCCCGCGCTTCACGTACTGCCCCACGGTGGGGTCGTCTTCGATGACCAGGATGCGCACGGCTAACCACCAGTGGAGATCGTGATCAGACGATGCGGACCGCAGTCGCCTCGTGCCGTTGCCACCGCGGTTCCGGCGAGGTGCGCGAAGGGGAAGGCGCGCACCCTCACTCCTCCCCCGGGCGGCGGAAGTTGTACTCCCGGATCTTCCGGTACAGCGTCTTGCTGCTGATGCCAAGGGCCGAGGCGGCCTTGCCCTGGTGCCAGTTGGTGTTGTGCAGCACCGCCTCGATGTGCCGGCGCTCCAGCTCGGCCAGCGACACCGCCGGCAGCGCCGCGGTGGCGGAGGCCGATGCGCCCGGCAGCTGCAGCGGCAGGTCCGACGCGCGGATCTGCGGACCCTGGGCCAGCAGCACGGCGCGCTCCATCACGTTGCGCAGCTCGCGCACGTTGCCCGGCCACGGGTACCGGGTCAACAGGTCGATGGCGTCGGCGGAGAGCGAGGGCGGCGAGTTCTTGCCGAACTGGCGCAGGAACTGGCGCGCGATGAGCGGGATGTCCACCACGCGGTCGCGCAGCGGCGGCAGCTCGATGCCGATGGCGTTCACGCGGTAGTACAGGTCGTCGCGGAAATGGCCCTCGCTCACGCGCGCCGCGAGGTCGCGGTTGGTGGCGGCGAGGACGCGCACGTCCACCTCCACCTTCTGCGTGCCCCCCACCCGGTAGAACGACCGCTGCTCCAGCGCGCGCAGCAGCTTGCCCTGCAGCTTGGGCGACAGCTCGCTGATCTCGTCCAGGAACAGCGTGCCCCCCGCGGCCAGCTCCATCAGGCCCAGCTTCCGCTCGTCGGCGCCCGCGAAGGCGTTGCGCTCGTGGCCGAACAGCTCGCTCTCCAGCAGCCCCTCGGTGAGCGCCGCGCAGCTCACGTCCACGAACGGACCGCTGCGTCCCGACATGCGGTGCAGCATGTGCGCGACCAGCTCCTTCCCCACCCCGGACTCGCCGGAGATCAGCACCGGGGAGTCGCTCGGCGCGACGCGCCCGACCACGTCGAGCACCGCCTGGAGGGGTGCGTACTGCGTGGTGATCTCCGCCGGCCCCCCCGCGCGCTCGAGCTGCGACTGGAGCAGCACGTTCTCGCGCGCGAGGCGCCGCTTCTCCCATGCGCGCCGCACCAGGACGTCGATCTCGGCCATGCGGTACGGCTTCGCCATGTAGTCGTAGGCGCCCAGCTTCATGGCGCTGATGGCGGTCTCGATGGTGCCGTTGCCGGTGATGATGATGACCTCCGGCGGGTCGGCGTCGGCGCGCACCTGCTTCAGGACCTCCAGGCCGTCCAGCTCGGGCATCACGATGTCCAGCAGGGCGACGTCGTACGCCTCCGCGCGCAGCGCCTCGAGCGCCGCGCGCCCGTCGGTCACCGTGTGGACGGCGTACCCGCGCCCGCTCAGGAAATTGGACAGGATCTGGCCGAGATGCACTTCGTCCTCGGCGACCAGGACCTTGATCTTCGTCTCGCTCACGTGGCTCTCTAGGCTGGGTCGGCGCGCGGGAGGATGATGCGGAACACGCTCCCCTCGCCTGGTGTGCTGTCGACCTCGATCCGCCCGCCGTGCTCGGCGATGATGGCGTAGCAGATCGAGAGGCCGAGTCCGGTGCCGCGACCCGGCGGCTTGGTGGTGAAGAACGGCTCGAAGATCTTGGGCAGGTCGGCGCGGCGGATGCCCTCGCCCTGATCCACGATCTCGGCCACGACCGAGGCGGCGTCGTCGCCCCACCTGGTGCGGAGGGAGACGGTGCCCTTCTCCTGCATCGCATCCATGGCGTTGATGAGCAGCGCCATGAAGACCTGCACGAGCTGCTCCTCGTTCGCGTGCACCACCGGTCCGAGGGTGCGGTCCAGGTCCACGTGCACGTTCAGCTTCTTGAAGCGCGTGTGGTGCTTGAGCACGAAGATCGTGCGCTCGATGGCCGCGTTCACGTCGACGAGCACCTTGTCGCCCGCCTTCGGCCGGCTGAAGTCGAGCAGCGAGTCGACGATGCCCTTGCACCGCTGCACCTCGCTCTGGATCAGGCGCAGCCCCTCCACGACATCCGGTGGCGAGTCCTCGCGCGACAGCTCGAGACTTTCCGCACAGGCGGCGATCGTCGCGAGCGGGTTGTTGATCTCGTGCATCACCCCGGCGGCCAGCGTGCCGATGGCGGCGAGCTTCTCCGCCTGGGCGAAGCGGTCCTGCGCCTCGCGCCACTCCGTGACGTCCTCGCCCACCGTGATGACGTGCGTGACCGGGCCGTCGTCCAGCCGCATCGGGATCTTGGAGAGGCGATAGGTGCGCAGCTCGCCGGATGCCGTGGATTCCATCTGGAAGGTCTGCACGCGCCCGGTGGCGAACACCTCGTCGAACTCGCGTCGCAGCATGCTGGCGGGCTGGCGGTGCAGGATCTCGAAGATCGTGCGGCCGATCGCCTCGTCGCGCGACACGCCCTGCATGCCGGTCTCGCGCTTCCGGTTCCACACGGAGATGCGATAGTTGCGATCGATCACGTAGAGCCCCACCGGCATGGAGTCGATGATGCGCTCCGTGACGCGGCGCTCGCGGTCGATCTGGCGCGTCCGCTCCATGACCTCGCTCTCCAGCCGTTGCGCGTACGCCGCCTGCCGGAGCACCGGGGCCAGGATGTCGGCGACGGTCGCGAGGAAGGTGCGCTCGTCGGGCGTGAGCGCGCGCGTCGGCGTGAGCACGAGCGCCCCCAGCGGGTGGTGCGCGGCGTTGAGCCGCACCACCACGAAGCCAGAATCGCGCAGCGCTCCGCTCACCTGCGCCCGCACCGCCGTGGCCGTGGGTGGGGGGCCACCGACGCGCGCCTTGCAGCGCAGATCGAGCTCGTCGGTGAGCCACAGCGAAACGCTCGAGACCGCTAAGGCGTCCGCGATCCGGGTGAGGACGCCGCCGAGCACCTCCGTGGGTGCGTCGCCCGTGGCGAGCGCCGCCGCGATCTGGGCGACGGCCGCGAGCAGCGGCGGCGTCTGGCTGGACTCCTCGTGCCCGAAGGCACTTCCAGCGGAGCTCGCCGCGAGGGCCGTACCGTCGGAACCGGAGGGGGAGGAGGCCAGGGAGGACTCACGGGAGGGGGACCGGCAATCTAGGTAAAATTGTCCGACGGGACAAGATGACCGACGCGACCGCTGTCACGCCAGGGCGCGGATCCGCTCCATGATCTCGCCGTTCGTGCGCTTCGTGCCCGGGGTCTCCTCCACGTGGGCCCAGCGGATGATGCCCTCACGGTCGATCAGGAAGTAGGCGCGGTTGGAGAAGAAGCGCTCCTCCAGCAGCACCCCGTACTGGCGCGACACGTCGCGACGGAAATCGCTGAGCATGTCGGCCTGCAGGCCGAGCTGCTTCCGGAACTCGCCGAGGGTCGGGGCGGAATCCACGCTGATGGGCACCACCACGGTGTCCGCGGAAGCGAACTGGTCCCAGTCGTCGCGCATGTCGCACAGCTCCTGGGTGCAGGTGCTGGTGAATGCCAGGGGGAAGAAGGCGAGCAGGACGTTGCGGCCGCGCAGCGACGACAGGGTGAGCGGGGCCGCGCCGGTGGACGGCAGGGTGAAATCGGGCGCGGGGGAGCCGACGGCGGGAACGGGGGCGGTCATGGCGGGTGGTCTGGAAGGCGAACGGGGAGGGGAAGCGGAAGGAGCCAATGTAGCCGGTGCTCCGTCCTCCTCAGAACCCGGCGCGGAATCCGGCGCTGATGGTACGGCCCGGCCGGATCGTGACGTTGTCGGGCTCGCCGAGCTGTCCGCCGAGCAGGTTGTCGCCCACGAGCACCAGCTCCAGGGTGCCACGCAGGGCCCGAGTGCCCGCGACGCGCACGTGCGTGTCGCCGTCGTAGTCCATCCAGTAGCTGCGCAGCCGCGCGCCCACGAGCTCTCCGGCGGCCGCCCCGGCGCCAGCATAGTCGCGCGCCAGGGCCTGGCGGTCGTAGTTCACCCAGCGCGCGGCGCGGCTGGCCGTCAGCGCGCCCGTCCAGCGCTGCGCGTTCCACGACGCGGACATGGTCGCGGTTCGCGTCGGCACGCCGAGCATCAGGTCGCCCGGTCGCAGGTCTCCGGCGTAGCGGGGCGCGAGCGTCCGCACCCGGCTGTCCACGAACGCCACCGCGCTGCTCAGCGTGAAGGCGCGATGCGTGAACGCACCCTGCACCTCCCACCCGTGGTTGCCGATCTCGCCGACGTTCTGGAGCTGATAGCTCATGTGCTGCTGCGGCCGACCCGCACGCATCTGGGTGTCCACGGCGAGCAGCACGTTCTGGATGAGCCCCGACGCCAGCTGGTCGAACCGCGTGAGCTGGAGCGAGACGAGGCTGCCCACGTACAGCTCCGCCCCCACCTCCGTGCCGGCCTGCGATTCCGGATCGAGCGACGGCGCGGTGGTGGACGCGCTGCCCCGCTCCAGCCAGGTGCCGCGAGCCGGCACCGAGGGTGGGCGGATCCCCCGTCCGTACGCCGCCCGCAGCTTGAGCGACGCGGGCCCGAAGTCGTGCACGCCGGCCACGCCGAGCATCGGCAGCAGCGGATGACGGTCGGCCCCGGTGAAGGCGTCGTTGCGCTCCACCCGCAGGCCGGCCGACGCGAAGAGCGCGTCGTGCCAGGCCGCGCCCACCTGGGCGAACAGTCCCGCGTTGTGGTTCCACTGGCGGATGCTGCCATCGCGCGCGATGGCGTACGGAAGGCCGGCGGGCGGCGCGGTGACGTTGCTGACCGGAAGCTCGAGCCGCAGCGTCGACTGGTCCACGCCCACGGTCACCGTGGCCGCCGGCGCCCCCTCTCCGCCGAAGTGACCCACGGTGCTGGCCCGGATTGTCGTCCGGTCGCCCGCCCCGGCCGCGCCGGCGAACGCCGAATCGCCGGGAACCGGATAGCTCGACGCCGACATCGCCACGTGCGCGAGCCGGTAGCCGTCGACGCCGAGCATCAGGCTGTGCGTGAAGCGTCCCGCACCGCCGACGGCGACGCTCGCGCCGGCCGTGTACTGGCGCGCGTGCTGCGGCGAGCCGTCGGGCGCGGTGGTGATCGTCGCGGCCGACGTGCCGCTGTCCATCGGCTCGGCCGGCAAGGCCCCACCGAGCAGCGGATTCCGCCCGACTCCGGCGATGCGGTCGCTCAGCCGCGCCGTGCCGCTCCAGACCGCGGCTCGCCCCACCGCGCGCGCGTCGGCCGTGAGCGTGGTCTGCCGCGTGCTGGCCGACGGAAACACCGCGCCGCTCTGCCCGAACTGCGCGGCGAGGCCGGCGGAGCGCGTGGGCGAACCCACGCGAAGCGCGAGGCGCTGCTCGTGCGTGGGAACGAGTGCCGGCCCAAAGGCGCTGCGTCCTGCGCCGACGGTGCTCGAGAGGAGCACCCGCGCACCGGTGGGCGCGGCGCCGTCGTGGCGCGTGAGCACGTTCACCACGCCGCTGATGGCGTCCGAGCCGTACAGCGCCGAGCCCTGTGGACCCCGGATCACCTCGATGCGCTCGATGGCGTCGGGGTCGAGCTGCGTGACGACGAGCGGGTTGGCCACCTCCACGCCGTCGAGGTAGATCTTCGGGGCGGAAGTGCCGAACGAGCTGGCGCCGCGAATGCCGCCGTACTGCGCGAGCACGCTGCCCGGCGTCGCCTCCCACACCCACGCGCCGGGCATGGAGCTGTTGAGCATCTCGGCGAGCGATCCGAGCGACTGGCGGCGCAGCCGCTCGCCCTCGATGACCTCCACGCCGATGGTGAGGGGGCGGCGCAGCGTCGCGAGGGCATTGCCCGTCACCACCACGCGGTCCAGCAGGTCGGCGTGCGCTCCAGTCGCCTCCCCGGCCGTCTCGCGGCCCCCCGGAACGAGCACGATGCGTCCGGCAACCACCGATGGCACCACGCCGCTTCCGCGCAGCAGCAGTTCCAGGGTGCTGCCGAGCGCCTGCCGCTCCGCGACGACGCAGACGCGACGCTCCAGCGCCAGGAGGTCGGGCGAATACGCGAAGCTCACGTCGCTCGCGGCCGCGAGCTCGTCGAGCGCGGTGCGGAGCGAGGTGCCGCGGGCGCGGAGCGAGACGAGACGGTCCAGCGGGGCGGCCCACGCGCGCGGGGCGTGCGTGGCCGCGTTGCGCCCACAGTCCTGCGCGGTGAGCGCGGTGACCGGCGCGGCGAGCGACGCCGCGGTGCAGCAGGCAGCGAACCAGCGACGCGATGCCGATCCGCGGCGTGGGATCACGGCCGCCGGCGCTCGGCGCGCTCCACGTGGACCGTGTCGCCGACGATGCGAGCCGCGCCTCCCATGGCGGCGGCAATGATGCGCGCCGCGTCCGCTCCACTCTCGCGCTCGAAGCTCGCCGTCACGCGACGGTCGCCGAGCGCGCCGGCGGAGACGCGGAAGTCCAGGCCATACCACCGCCGCAGCGCATCGGCGATCTCCGGCACCGCGGCATCGCGCAGCACCAGGCGGCCGCGCGTCCACGCGACGTCCGCATCGGACGCTGCGCCCCGCTCCACACGCATGTCGCCCGCTGCCGGAACGGTCGCGCGGTCGCCGGCTCGCAGCCGCTCCACGCGCGGATGCTCCGGCGCGTCGCCGAAGCGGCGCTGAACATCCACGGCGCCGCGCTGCACCGTGACGATCGCGCCACCGGCAGCGTCGCGCACGTCGAAGGTGGTTCCCACGTCGTGCACCTCGGCGTGTGCGGTGAGCACGGTGAAGGGCCGGTCGTCGTCATGCACCACGTCGAACCACGCCTCGCCGCGCAGCACCACGGTGCGGTGCCGCCCGCCGTAGCCGCCCCACGCCTGGAGCTGGCTCCCGGGGCCGAGCACCGCGCGCGAGCCGTCCGGGAGGCGTACCGAATCCACCCGACCCACCCCCGTTTCCAGGACCGTCGCGCGAGTCGCCGTCGCCCGCTCCCACGCGGCCGACGCGCGCCCACCGTGGTATGCGAGCCACGCCGACCCGAT
>JAQBPZ010000141.1 GCA_028287225.1 Gemmatimonadota bacterium | reverse complement strand
TCGCGGCCGACGCGCACTATGCGCGCTCCAAGCGCGAGTCCGAGGCGCTCGTGATGGAGGCACATGCGGCCGGTCGCCTCTGGGGCACGGCGATGCGCCCCGTCGTCGTCTACGGGACGCACGACCGACAGTTCGTGCCCCGCCTCGCGCGGCTGCTGAGCCACGGCGTGGCGCCGCTGGTGCGCGGAGGCCGCGCGACCATGTCCGTGGTCCACGCCGCCAACGTCGCCGATGGCATGGTGCGCGCCGCGAGCGTGGACGCGGCGGGCGGTCGCGCCTACAACCTGGCCAACGACTTCGACGTGACCGTCGCGCGCTTCATGAGCCTTGCGGCGGAGGGCATGGGGGTGCGGCTGCGGCGCATCCCCGTGCCCTGGCTCGCCGCGCGCGCGGTGGTGGGGCTCGTGACCCTGGCGGCGCCGCTCTTCTCGGCCACGGAGCTGCGCTCGTCGCTCGCCGCGTCGCTCGACTTCATCGCGCGCGACAACCCGTTCACCAGCGAGCGGGCGCGGCGCGAGCTCGGCTGGGATCCGCAGGTGCGCCCGGAGACGGGCGTTCCCGAGGCGTTCCGGTGGTGGATGCAGCACCGGTGAGCCGGGCCGGAACGTGAGACGGGGCGGCATGCTTTCGCATGCCGCCCCGCTCCGTACACCAATGACCGCAGAAGCTTAGGACTTCTTCTTGGTCGTGGTCGTGGTCTTGACCGTGGTGTCCGTCTTCTTGGTCGTGTCCATCTTGGTCGCGGCGGAGTCCATCTTCATGCCGGTGTCGGCGGCAGCGGGAGCCATCGCGGGGGCCGGAGCCATCGCGGGGGCGGCCGTGTCGGCCTTCGGGGTCTCCTTGGTGCTGCAAGCGGCGACGAGCACGACTGCGACAAGGGCCAGGCGCTTCATGTAATTCTCCTAGTAGTCTCAAGTTGAAAAACGCGTTGGTCCGCGCACGCGATGCTGTGCCCGGGTTCAGCGTCGCGAAAATTAGGTCGCCAGATCGCCCTGTCAAGAGCGCCGGAGGGCGCTCCAAGTGAAAGCAGGGCAACAGCTTTGTCCGTTGTGGCCCGCCCGGCCCGGCGCGGGCTGGAACATTCTCCCCCGTCCCGGGTGCAGCCCATTTTGTAACGCGTATCACAGCATGGAGTTACGTCCCGGTCGTTGCGTCGTCCGGCGCCGGCGCGTAGCCCGGCCCGGCCGCCGCCATTAGGTTGAAGCACGTCCCCTCCCCCCGCCGCAAATGATTTCCGAACCGCCCTCCGATCCGTCACTTCCACGCGATGCCGTCGTCCGGGGGGCCTGCCCGCACGACTGCCCGGACACCTGCGCGATGCTCGTCACGGTGGCCGACGGACGGGCAGTGCGCGTCGCTGGCGACCCCCACCATCCGGTCACCCAGGGCTTCCTCTGCGCCAAGGTGAACCGCTACGTGGAGCGCACCTACCACGAGGACCGGCTGCGCACGCCGCTGCGGCGCACGGGCCCCAAGGGAAGCGGGCAGTTCGAGGCGATCACCTGGGACGCGGCACTCACGGAGATCGCCGCGCGCCTCACGTCGGTCGTCGAGACCCATGGCGCGGCGTCGGTGCTCCCCTACTCGTATGCGGGCACGATGGGGCTGGTGCAGGCGGAATCCATGGATCACCGCTTCTTCCACACCCTCGGCGCGTCCCGGCTGGACCGCACCATCTGCGCCATGGCCGGCACCATCGGGCTGCGCATGACCCTGGGCGCGAGCGTCGGCGCCGATGCCGAGGGCGTTCCCGAGAGCGACCTCGTGCTCCTGTGGGGCACCAACACGCTCACGGCCAACCCGCACCTCTGGCCGTTCATCACCCGCGCCCGCGAGCGCGGCGCGCGCGTGATCTGCATCGACCCCATCCAGACGCGCACCGCCCTGCAGTGCGACGAATGGATCGGCATCCGCCCGGGCACGGACGCGGCGCTGGCGCTCGGCATCATGCACGTGGTCTTCGCGCGGGGGCTGGAGGACGCGGACTACCTGGAGCGCTACACGCTCGGCCACGAGGAGATGCGGGAGCGCGCGGCCGAGTGGACGCCGGCGCGCACCGCGGCGGTGACGGGGCTGGACGAGGCGGTGGTGGTCTCCCTCGGCGAGCGGTACGGACGGGCGAAGGCGGCGTTCATCCGCGTGAACTACGGACTCCAGCGTCACGCGGGCGGCGGGATGGCCGTGCGCGCCATCGCCTGCCTGCCGGCGGTCACCGGCCACTGGCGGCACGCGGGCGGCGGCGTCCAGCTCTCCACCTCGGCGAACTTCCAGTTCAACCGCGCCGCCCTGCACCGCGCGGACGCCGGCCCCGAAACGCGCACCATCAACATGATCCGGCTCGGCGAGGCGCTCACGAGCGACGACGCCGGCGTGGGCGGCCCCCCGGTGAAGGCGCTGGTGGTGTACAACAGCAATCCCGCCGCGGTGGCGCCGGACCGCAACGCCGTGCTGCGTGGCCTGGCCCGCGAGGACCTCTTCACCGTGGTGCTGGAGCACTTCCAGACCGATACGGCGGACTGGGCCGACATCGTGCTGCCGGCCACGACGCAGCTCGAGCACTGGGACATCCACTTCGCGTACGGCCACCACTACGTCACGCTCAACCGGCCCTCCATCGCGCCGGTGGGCGAGGCGAAGCCGAACAGCGAGATCTTCCGCCTCCTCGCGTCGCGCATGGGGATGACCGATCCCATGATGCGCGACGACGACCTCTCGCTGATCCGGCAGGCGCTCGCGTCGCAGTCGCCCAAGCTCCAGGGCGTGACGATGGAGACGCTGCTGGAGAAGGGCTACATGCGGCTGAACGTGCCCACGCCGTACCTGCCGTACGCCGAGGGCGGCTTCGCGACGCCGAGCGGCAAGTGCGAGTTCCGCTCGCAGCGCCTGGCGGACATGGGGTTCGATCCATTGCCGACGTACATCCCGCCGTACGAGTCGCCGGAGCGCGACCCGGCGCTCGTCGCGCGCTTTCCGCTCACGCTCATCTCGTCGCCGGCGCACACCTTCCTGAACTCGACGTTCGCGAACATCACCTCGCTGCGTCGGCAGGCGCGCGAGCCGGAGGTGCTGCTGCATCCGGCCGACGCCGAGCGTCGCGGCATCGTGCCGGGGATGATGGTGACGGTGCACAACGATCGCGGCGCCTTCCTGGCGACGGCGCGCGTGGAGCCCACGATCCGCGAGGGGGTGGCGTGGGCGCCCTCGATCTGGTGGGGCAAGCTGGCCGGCGACACGGCCAACGTGAACCAGACGACCTCGCAGCGCGAGACCGACCTCGGGCACGGGCCGGTATTCTACGACAACCAGGTGGAGATAGGAGCGGCGTAGTGACCGGGCGCTCGCGATGCTCGCTTGGCGGAAACCTCCGAGCAGTACGGGCAAGGGCGGCGTAGCCGCCCGCCCGTCAAGGCGTAGCCCCGCCGTCGCCGCAGGCGACAGGGGCAGCCGCCCGCCAAGGGTCGCGTTCCACGCGACCCGCCCGTCAAGCCCGCGGCGCAGCCGCGAGCGCCCGGTAGTTCATGGTCGCCGGGTCGAACGGGATCCACAGGTCGGTGTAGGTCAGCGCGACCACGCCACCGACGACGGTACCGGTAGCCACCGACACGGCGCCGAAGAACAGCCCGATGATCACGCCGAGGCCTTCGTCGCCCTTCTTGTTGGCGGCGATTCCCAGGGTCACGAAACCGGCGCCGATCGCCGCGCCGACGGCGGTGCCCGTCGCGAGCGCGTTCACGCCGCGCCGGCGGTCGCCGCGCCGGACCTCGGCGCGGCTGATGCTCTCGCGCGCATAGCGCACGGTATCGGAAGCGTTCATCGGATTCACGAGGAACTCGGCGCTGTCGATGCGCACGAGGATGCCACGCACCTCCTCGGATGGGGTGATGAACAGCCGCACCGTGTCGCCGACGGCCACCCTGCCCGGGGTGCGCGCGGGCCGCGGCGTGGCGACTCTCGGGACCGTATCGTTTCCCGGCGGTGTCACGCCGCCGACGGTGGCGACGACGGGCGCGCTGGCGATCTGGCGCACGTCGACCGTTCGCCACACTTCTTCCGTCACGCCGGATGCGGCGCCGCCGACCCCCGATCCGAGCGCCGCGCCCGCCGCGGCTCCGGCGACGAGGCTCTGCACGCCGCTCGCGAGCCCGCCATGCCCTGGATGCAGGACTGTGCTCGCCAGTCCGAGCGCCGCGCCGATCCCGACGCCCACCACGGCGCCGCGCGCCACCGCGCGGCCGGCGGCGTGCCGATGTCCGAGCAGGAGGTCGGCGCGGGTGTAGTCGGTGTAGGGTGTGCGCGATGCCGACGGCTCGCCCCGGGCTCGCAGGTAGACGGCCGCGGAGTCCGCGCGCACGAACGCCCCCCGGGCGATCTCCAGGCTGCCGATCGTCAGGCGCACGGTGTCGCCCTGGTACAGCTGCGCACCTGACGGGTGCGGCGCGGCGGTAGCGAGGGCGACCGCGAGGAGCACGGGCAATGCAGGCTGCAGTGCGCGGCGCATGAGTAATGGCGACCTGGGCATGGTGGCTCCGGCAGAGGTATGGAGCAGGACGACGGACTGGTCCGGCGCCGCGAACCCGGCGGCGCACCGCGGTGTTGTTCCGGGGTAGCAGCGTCGCCCTGTTGCACGGTCAACTTCGCCGGGCGGCGTTACTCCACCGTGACCTGTGCATCACGGGGGAACACTCGCGTCGCGCCACCCTTGCGTCGCAGGGAGCAGGTGCGCATTTCTCGACTGTACGGTTTGCCCCGGAGGAAGTGTTGTCGTATCCCGAGACGCTCGGCGCGCTCGCCCGTTCGCCCCATGGTGCCCCCGGCCGGGTGCGCCGCTCGGTCAAGGACGAGATGCGCCAGAACCTCCTCGCGCGCCTCGCCGCGGGCGGCCCCCTCTTCGCCGGCGTGCTCGGCTATGAAGAGACCGTCATGCCGCAGATCGTGAACGCGCTGCTCTCGCGGCACAACTTCATCCTGCTCGGCCTGCGCGGCCAGGCGAAGTCGCGCATCCTGCGGGCGCTCGTGACGCTGCTCGACGAAGCGATGCCGATCGTCGCCGGCAGCGAGGTGAACGACGATCCCTTCGCGCCCATCTCACGATATGCGAAGAACCTCATCGCCGAAGCCGGCGACGACACGCCGATCGCGTGGGTGGGGCGCGACAGCCGCTACGTGGAGAAGCTCGCGACGCCCGACGTGACGATCGCCGACATGATCGGCGACCTGGACCCGATCCGCGCCGCGCGCGGCGGCCACGTGCTCTCGTCGGAGCTCACGATCCACTACGGGATGCTGCCGCGCGCCAATCGCGGCATCTTCGCGCTGAACGAGCTGCCCGACCTCGCCGGCAAGGTGCAGGTGGGCCTGTTCAACGTGATGCAGGAAGGCGACGTGCAGATCAAGGGCTACCCGGTGCGGCTCCCGCTGGACGTGCAGCTCTGCTTCACCGCCAACCCCGAGGACTACACCGCGCGCGGCAAGATCATCACGCCCCTCAAGGACCGCATCGGGAGCGAGATCATCACGCACTACCCCGAGTCCGTGCAGCTCGGCATGCAGATCACCGAGCAGGAGGCCTGGACGCGGCGCGGCGCGCAGCCCACGCGGGTGCCCGACTTCATCGCCGAGGTGGTGGAGCGCATCGCCTTCGAGGCGCGGACGGACAAGCGCATCGACCGGCGCTCGGGCGTGTCGCAGCGCATGCCGATCAGCGTGATGGAGAACGTGATCTCCAACGCCGAGCGCCGCGCGATCATCACGGGCGAGGCGGAGATCGTCCCCCGCATCTCCGACGTGTACTCCGCGCAGCCGGCGATCACCGGCAAGATCGAGCTGGAGTACGAGGGCGAGCTCGTGGGCGGGCACGCCATCGCGCGCGAGCTGATCCGGCGCGCGGCCGATGCGACCTTCGACGAGCGCGCCGGCGGCGTGAACGTGGACGACATCGTCATCTGGTTCGACGAAGGCGGCGCGCTCCAGGTGAGCGACGACGAGCGCTCCGACGCGATGACCGCGGCCTTCCGGCTCGTGCCTGGACTGGTGGAGCTCGTGACCCGCGTGGGCCTCGCGCCGGCCGGCGACGCGCCGCTCATCGTGGCGGCGTGCGAGCTGGTGCTCGAGGCGCTGGTCGCGCGCAAGCGGATCTCGCGCTCCGACGGCGGACTGTACGGACGCGCCGAGCCCGAGAAGCGGCGCCGGCGCCCGAACGAGGACTTCTTCGGCGGGGGCCTCTCGGCGTGAGCGCATGAAGGCGACGAGCGCGGATGCGACGCAGCCGGTGCACGCGGACGGGCAGCCTGCCGTGCGCGTGCGCCAGGCGTCCCTCCGCGACCTCGACGCCGTGGTGGAGCTCCGGCTCGCGCTCCTGCGCGAGCATCCCGGCCACCCGATCTATGGACGCCTCCGCAAGGACGTGGACGCCCGCGCGCGCGACCTCTTCGCGACCCAGCTGCGCTCCATCACCGAGGTGATCTTCCTGGCCGACGTCGAGAGCCGGACGGCGGGCATCCTCCGCTGCGTGGAAGCCATCGGCTCCCCGCTGCTGGAACCGGCGCGCTACGCGTATGTGTCGTCCGTGTACGTTCGCCCCGAGCTCCGCCGCCGCGGCGTGCTGCGCGCCCTCGTCTCGGCGGCCGACCGCTGGTCGCGCGAGCGGGGCATCGCGCAGATGCGCCTGCACAACGTGGACGGCAGTGCGATGGCGGAACAGGCCTGGTCCGCGCTCGGCTTCGGCGTGGTGGAACAGGTGCGCGTAAGGGAGCTGTGAAGGAGCGGTAGGACCGTAGGACTGTAGGATGGTAGGACGGTAGGATCGAAAGACGTTTGTCGGTTTCCGGTCTGTCGGTTCACGGCGTGCCCCGGTCAGCCACTGCGTCCCGAGGCCGGCCGTGAACCGGTACGCCGGAAACCGACAAACATCCCGCCCTCCTACAGTCCTACCCTCCTACAGTCCTACCGTCATGCAGTCCTCCCGTCCTACAGCTCTATCCTCCTCCATCCCCCCTCCCCCATGCCAGTCATCACGATCTCGCGGCAGTACGGCTCCGGCGGCTCGGAGGTGGCCCGGCGCGTGGCCGCCGAGCTGGGATGGAAGGTCTACGACAACGAGCTCGTGGAGCAGGTGGCCGCGCGGCTGGGCGTGACGACGGCCGAGGTGTCGGCGCGCGAGGAGCGGGTGTCGTCGCTCGCCGAGCGCATGGCGAGCGCGATGGCGCTCGGCGTCCCCGAGCTGATGCCGGCGATGCCGGACTTCATGTCGCAGCCGAGCGAGGAGCAGATGGTGGAGGTCACCCAGCGCGTCATCACGGAGGCCGTGCGCGCCGGGCCGGCGGTCGTCGTGGGCCGAGGGGCGCAGTGCCTGCTCGCCGCGCGGACCGATGCGCTGCACGTGTACTGCTACGCGCCCTTCGAGGCGCTGGTGCGCTACGCCATCGAGCACCTCGAGGCCACGCCGGCCGATGCGCCGCGGCTGGTGCGCGACACGAACCAGCACCGCTCGGACTACGTGAAGCGGCACTTCAAGCGCGACTGGCGCGACTTCACCAACTACGACATCTGCCTCAACACCGGCCGCCTCGGGCTGGACGGTGCGGCGGCGCTGGTGGTGGCGGCGGCGCGGCGGCAGTTCGGCTGAGCGGCGGGTGACCCCTCAGGGCGATTCGCCCTTGAGCCGCCTCAGCTCGGCGTCGATGGACTCCGGCAGGAACATGTCGTCGGCGATGCCGGCGATCTCCTCGGCGTCGCGCCAGGCGCTCTCGAGCAGGTGCAGCTCTCCCTCGAGCGCGCGGCGTTCGGTGTCCTCGTGCGCCGACATCTCCAGCGCGAGCCGCACGCTCGGCGGCAGCGCGGAGAGGAGCACCTTCTGGTCGACGGCGGCCCACCTCTCCTTCTTCGCAAAGGTGCGTGCGGCGCGGGCGAAGAGCGCCTCCGGAGCGGGCGCCTCGGCGAGATAGTCCACCGCGTCCCCCACGACCCGCCGGCTCGCCCCGTTCGCGTTGACGCTCGGCAGCAGGAGGCGCGCGGCACGCATCGCATCCTCGCCCGAGAGGTTGGCGTCGGACCGCATGTTGTCGAAGTACCACCACGGCGATCGGGACGAGCGGCGATGCGTGATGTCGAGCGACCAGCGGTCCATGTCAGGATCCCACCGCAGCGCCGCGCGATCGAGATGGTCGCGCGGCACCACGAGCTGCGTTCCGTCGGCGGCGGGGATGTGCGCGGCCACCTTTCGCGTTCGGTAGATGGTGCGACCCAGGTTGATGGCGTGGAGGATCCCCGTGCCACCGAGACCCACGGTCGTGACGAGCCCCATGACCGGGCCGGCGATCGCATAGCCGGCGACCACGGCGGCGATGCCACCGTCGGAGAGCATCGCGCGCCGCCGCCGCCGCCCGAACTGGTCGCCGTAGCGCCAGGCGGCCATCTCGGGCCGCTGCGGCTCGCCGATGCGCACCAGCTCCAGCCCTTCGCGCAGCCGCGCGAGGCCGATCTGGTCGGTGGAGACCCGCCGCCGGGTCTCGCTGAAGGCGCGCTCGCATGCCTCGATGGCCTCCCATCGCTCCTCGAGGGGCGTGAGGTTCCATCGCTCGCAGTGCTGGCACACCACCCACAGCCGCCCCTTCGCCGCGTCGAACGCCAGTCGTCGCCCGACCGGGAACAGCTCGATGGCGTCGTTGCGTCCGAGCGCGCCGTTGCAGAACAGGCAGGTGGCGTACATCCGGCGGCTAGAGAGTGCGGAGCTCGGGGCGGCGAAAGAACGCCCACACGCCGTACGCCAGCATGAGGAATGCCGAGAGGCCGATGGCGGACGCAACGCCGACGACGTTGGCGACCGAGCCCGCGAGGAAGGCGCCGACGCACTGGGACAGCCCGACGACCACCAGGCCGTACGCCGCCATCAGGCGTCCCCGCAGCTCGTCGGGCACGATGGACTGGAGCAGCCCGTTGGAGATGGCGCCGTTCAGGATCATCGCGATGCCGATGAGCAGCAGCAGGGGATAGCCGAGCCAGACCACGCGGCAGAGCGAGAAGGCGATCAGCAGCGCCGGCCACGCCATCGATGCCACCACCAGCAGCCGGGTCCGCGACGCGCGCTGTCCCATGGACGCCAGGCTCAGCGCACCGATCAGCCCGCCCGCGCCGAGAAAGGAGAGGAGCATCCCGTAGCCGGCGGCGCCGAGCCCGAACATCTGTCGCGCCACCACCGGCATGAGCGCGAGCACCGGCACGCCGAGGATCGAGTAGACCGTCACCATGAGCATGAGCGCGCGGACCTTGGGCGTGTCGCGCATGAAGCGCAGCGCCTGCAGCACGCCCACCCACGGACGGGCCCGGCCGGGATGCGGCTTCCAGGGCGGCAGCTTGATCATGAACAGCCCCGCGAGCACCGCGACGAAGCTCACCGCGTTCAGGAAGAAGCACCACGCGATGCCGAGGCGCGCGATGACCACCGCCGAGATCGCCGGCCCCACGATGCGGGCCAGGTTGAAGCCACTGGAGTTGAGCGCGATGGCGTCCGGCAGGTCCTCGCGCCCCACCAGGTCGATGAACATCGACTGGCGCGCGGGGATCTCCAGCGACGCGATGAGTCCGCCCACGAAGGCCAGGCCGAGCAGCGAGCCGATCGTCATGCGGTGCGTGACCGTGAGCGCCCACAGCAGGATCGCCTGCACCAGGAAGCAGACCTGTGCGATGCGAACGAGCCGCAGCTTGTCCGACCGGTCCACGAGCGCGCCCGCGGGCATCGTGAACAGCAGGATGGGGATGGACGAGGCCGTCGCGACCAGCCCCACGAGAAAGGCGCTGTTGGTGAGCTCGAGCGCCAGCCAGCCCTCGGCCATCATCTGCATCCACGTCCCGATCAGCGAGAGCGTCTGGCCGATCAGGAAGAGGCGGAAGTTCCGGTGCCGCAGGAACACCCGGAACGGGTTGAGCGACGTGGGAGCGGCGACGGCGGAGTCGAGCGGCGTGGCGTGGGGCACGGGTACAATATACGAGGGGCGTTTGCGGTTGGCGGTAGAAGCCTCCCGAAGCCTGACTGCTCTGCCAACGGCAACAGCAACGGCAAAGGGCGTGAGCAGTTTGCGGTGAGCGGTGAGCGGTAGAAGCGTCCCGAGGGCTGACCGCTCACCGCAAACCGCTCACTGCAAACGCCCTTGCCGTTCGACCGCTCACCGCCAACCGCCACCCGCTCACGCCCGTGGACCATGGCACATTCCCGCCTCCGACGGTATTAATCAGACCGGAGGATGATCACGATGCGCTTTCACACGTACAGCAAGTTCTCGCCGGAGATGGCCGACGCGGTCGATCTCCAGTCGCTGCTCGACAAGCTCGCCGACTTCCTGCTGCAGTCCGGCTTCGCGAGCGGTGAGCAGGGATCGTACTACGGCATGGGCTTCGACGAGCCCGGCGACCGATCGCTCGACGCGCTGCGGCAGGCGATCCTCGAGGCGCTCATGGAGAGCGGACAGTTCACGCGCGAGATGCTCGAGGCACTGCGCGGCGGCGGGGACGAGGAGGCGCAGGCGAAGCTCGCGAAGCTGCTCGACGACCTCGTTCAGCGCCTGATCACCGAGGGCTACCTCAACCTGGAGACGCCGCCGCAGATGCCCGGCGCGCACCAGCCGCTGGAGGGCAAGGGCTCGGTGGCGCAGGCCGCCGCCCGCGACGTGAACTTCAGCCTCACCGGCAAGGGCATCGACTTCCTGGGCTACAAGACGCTGCGCGGGCTCCTCGGCTCCCTCGGCAAGTCCAGCTTCGGCAGCCACGACACGCCGTACCTCGCCACGGGCATCGAGTCCGACGGGTGGAGCAAGCCGTACGAGTTCGGCGACGTCCTCAACATCGACGTCAACGAGACGCTGAAGGCCTCCATGATCCGCACCGGCGAGATCGGTGTCCCATTGGACCTCGAGTACAGCGACCTCATGGTGCGGCAGGCCGAGTACCGCTCGAGCTGTGCGACGGTGCTGATGCTCGACTGCTCCCACTCGATGATCCTGTACGGCGAGGACCGCTTCACGCCGGCCAAGAAGGTGGCCCTGGCGCTCACGCACCTGATCCGCACGCAGTTTCCCGGCGACTCCATCAAGGTCGTGCTCTTCCACGACAGCGCGGAGGAGATCCCGCTGGCCACGCTGGCCAGCGCGCAGGTGGGCCCATACCACACGAACACCGCGGAAGGGCTGAAGCTCGCGCGACGGCTGCTGATGGCGCAGAAGAAGGACATGCGCCAGATCATCATGATCACCGACGGCAAGCCGAGCGCGCTCACGATGCCCGACGGGCAGATCTACAAGAACTCCTTCGGCCTCGACCTCGTCGTGATCGAGAAGACCCTCCAGGAAGTCGCGGCCTGCCGCAAGTCGGGCATCATGATCAACACCTTCATGCTCGCGCGCGACCGGGCCCTCGTGGAGTTCGTGAAGCGCATGAGCGAGATCAGCCGCGGCAAGGCGTACTTCACCTCCACGATGACCCTCGGTCAGTTCATCCTGATGGACTTCCTGAAGCGGAAGACGCGCAAGGTGTCGTGATCGCGCACCGCGGCGTGCGGCTATTCCCGCACGCCATTCCTGCCCTTCGCGTACGCCATTCCTGCCGTTCGCGCACGCGACTGCCCGCCTTTCGCGTACGCGAGTTCCTGCGAATCGACTTGCGAATCGTCGCGATGCCTCGGCGGAGCGAGGGGTAACCCCACAGGCCGCCTCGCCTCCGACACGGGATGGGTCGCGACGATTCGCGGAAGTTCGCGTACGCAAAAGGCAGAAGCGGGAGTCGGCTGGCAGTCGCGTACGAAACAGGCAAAGGGGTGGCGGGCGGGCGTGGCGGCAGGGTCCGCCAGCCGATGTTACATTCCGGCATGCTGACCGCCCTCCTTGGCGTGCTCACCCTGGGGTTCCTCCTCGGGATGCGGCACGCGACCGATCCGGATCACGTCGTCGCCGTGACGACCATCGTCTCGCAGCAGCGCAGCCTGCTCAAGGCGGCGCGGACGGGGGTGCTCTGGGGCGTCGGGCACACGGCGACCATCCTGCTGGTGGGCGGTGCGATCATCGTGCTGAAGCTGCAGATCGGCGGCATCCCGCCGCGGCTCGGCCTGTCGCTGGAGTTCGCGGTGGCCGTGATGCTGGTCGTGCTCGGCCTGCTCACGCTCGCCGGCGGGGAGCGCCAGGTGGCCGACAGTACCGCGCGCCCCATCACCGTGGGCTTCGTGCACGGGCTGGCCGGCTCCGCGGCGGTGGCGACGCTGCCGCAGGTCGCGCTCATCCCCGACCCGCGCTGGGCGGTCGGCTA
>JAQBPZ010000119.1 GCA_028287225.1 Gemmatimonadota bacterium | reverse complement strand
GCGCGCCGGGTCCCGCAGGCCGCGTGGGGTGGACGCGGGCGCCGTGGCGGCCCACGGCTGCGCGAACATCGTGTCGGCGCCCGTGCCCTCGGTGTACCGGCGCCACCAGCTCTCGAACAGCACGGCCCCGGTGCTGGCTGGCGCGGCGCTGTTGTCCCACGTCGCCAGCATCGCGATTGCCGCGGCGACGGTCGGCGAGGGGTTCGAGGCACGCACGGCCGCCACGAGGTCGGGCTTCACGCGGTCCGCGAGGAGCATGCGGTACGAGTGCTTGAGCCGGATGACGTCGTCGAGGCTCAGCTTCTGCTTCGTGTCGATCAGCGTGGTGGCCATCTGGCTGCGCAGGCTGAACGACGGCTCGGCGATGTAGGACGGATACCGCCGCCAGTCGATGATCTCGTGCAGGTTGGTGAACCAGGGCGAGCTGTTCTCGTTCTGGATGTATCCCCCCTTCGGGTTCAGCAGTTGGGGCAGCGAGTCGAAGGGCACGTAGTGCGACCAGACCTCGCTGGTGCGCTGCACCGCGACCGCCGCCGTGTCGCCGCCGCTCGGGTGCGGGAACGCCGGGGCCGTGCCGTTCCAGAGGTAGAAGATGTTGCCGGCACGATCGGCGTACGTGAAGCTGCTCGTGATGCGGGCTCGCATGCGCATGGCATCCTTCCACTCTGCGAGCGACCGGGACCGCATCATCCGCAGGAACTGCTCGCCGCCGCGATTGCCCCCTTCGGAGCCGGCGCGCACCACGTACACCCGGGCGCTGTCGCGGTGGATCACCGGGCCGAGCGCGGTGCGCCAGAAGTCGCGGCTCTCGGTGGCGAGGCCGGCATCGGTACGGTACGACACCCGGACGGTCTCGCGCACGAGGGGCACGGAGGTCCCGTCGAGCCGGTAGGCGTCGGGCTGCGCAGGGTCCACGTCGAGCGCGTAGATCTCCTCGAGGTCGGGGGCGTTGTTCGTCGTGGACCAGCCGAGGTCGCGGTTGAAGCCCCCGACCACGCCGAACGGCCCGCCGATGCGGAAGTCGCCATAGAAGTCGAGCACCCCGGGCACGGTGACCTGTGCCTCGTAGTAGCCGGAGTTCCAGTTCAGGTGCGGGTTGCGCAGGAGGATCGCGCGCCCCGACTTCGTGCGGCTCGGCGCGAAGGCCCATGCGTTGGACCCCTCCTCGAGCGGGTCGACGGTGGTGCTGGTGCCGGCGTCGCCCTCGGACGGGTCGGCCGCGGCAGCCTGCCCGCGGCGCCCCCGCGTCGACGCCGGGTCGATCTTGGCGAGGAAGCGGCGAACCTGCGCTGGCGCGACCTGGTTCACGTCCCGCGCGGCGATGTCGTAACCGGTGAACTCGGGCCGGAAGCCGGCGGGAAACTCCGCCGGGTGCAGGGCGATGTAGCGGTTCGCACCCGCGGCGAAGCCTTCGTAGACGTCGCGCGTGTCCTGGTCGAGCTCGGGATAGCGCTCGTGGGCGATGCGGTACGCACGCACTGCGGCGAAGTCGCCCTCGATGCTGTCGCGCCCGAACCAGCGCCCCATCTCGCCGCGGCCGCGCAGGAGGCCCATGGCCACGCGTGGACCGTAGTCCTCGATCTGGACCCAGGCCAGGCCGTAGCCGGCGGCCCGGAGGTTCCGGGCGCGGATGTGCGGCACGCCGAAGGCGGTGCGGATGATCTCCACCTGGCGCGCGAGGGCGGGCACGGTGTCGGGCTGCTGGGCGAGCGCCGGGAATGCGCCTCCACCGAGCAGCAGGAGGATGGCGAGCGAACGGGTGGATCGCGCGAACGTGGTGGGCATGCGGCGGTGTGGAGGTGAGGGCGTGTCGGTGGATGGACTACGCATCGGCGTGGAAACCGTTGCCACGTGCATGCGGGGGTGCGCCGCACATCGCGTGGGGGGGGCCGGATGCGCCAACGGCCGCCCGGCGGGATGCCGGGCGGCCGTTGGAGGAGTGCGGATGCGTTATGCCGCGCGGTCGGTGCACGTGCTGGCCGTGACACCGACGTTGGGATTGTTCTGCTCGGCCTGCGGCAGGGGCCAGTTGACGTCGCCCTCGTACACGCTTCCGTTCTTGTGCCAGGCCCCCGTGGGGAAGACGCTCTCGGAGGAGCGCCCGTACTGCCGGATGAGGCGGCGAAGGTCGCCGACCCGATGGCCCGTGGAGTACATCCAGAACGCCCGCTCGCGGAAGAGCAGGTTCACGCGCGCCACGTCGGTCACCGGATCCACGAGGGTGGCCGGCAGGCCGGCGACGCCGCCCTCGGTGCGCGCCTGGTTGAGCTTCTGCACGAAGAGCGGGAAGGTGCCCGCGCGATACGCGGCCTCCGCCTCGATCATCCGTGCCTCGACGCCGCTGGCCAGCACCACGGAGCTGTCGCGCGTGGACCAGAGCCGCTGGACGGTCACCGGAACGGTGCCGTCGTCGCGGCTGCGGATCGTGACCCCGATGGACGTGCAGGTGGCGTCGCCGCCGTTGCAGACCGGAAGGCGCGGGTCTGCGGCCGTGGCGAAGTTCAGGCCGTTCGTTCCCTCGTTGTTCGCGACGCTGTAGCGGCGCGCGACGTTGTTGAACGCCCAGATCTGGTTGTCGCGCGTGGTCTGGGAGTGGTAGTTGAGGTAGCGGGCGCTCGTCGGCACGGCGGCCACGGCGACCGCCGCCTCCGCGGGGCGGTTGAGGTTGAGCAGGATGCGCCCCTTGAGGATGCGCAGGGCGTTCCGGACCTTCACGTCCTGGGCCGTGCTGCCCGTGATCAGGGCGAGCCCGCTGTCGGCGTGCGCGAGCGCCGTGGCGTAGACCGCGTTGTACGGCATCGGCGAGCCATCCGTGGCGACGCCGTTCGCGATGTTGGCCAGGACGATGCCGTTGCAGTAGTGCTCGGCCATCAGGTTCTCGGCATACCCCTGCACGAAGTACATCTCGGCCACGTCCGCGGCCGGCCCGGTGGGGACGTACTGCTTGAGCAGGACGACTGCCTGGGCGCCCGACAGGCGCGCCCGGTTCAGCATGCGGTCCACGTCCGTCAGGAAGTTGTTGTCGATCTTGATGGCGCGGCGATCGACGTCCCAGCGCGCGATGAACGAGTCGCCGTTGATCCACTCGTCGGCGAAGAGGCCGCTCAGCAGGAACAGCCCCTCGGAGCCCGAGCTGCCGCCGCTGGTGGCGAAGTTGAGGCGCGCGATGGCGCCGATGCGCACGCCGTTGGCGCCGGCCGGCGACTGCACGTCGCTCGGCGGGATGATGTCGGGGTCGGTGACGCGGAGCGTTTCCGTGATGTTGCAGCCCGCCAGCGCGAGCGCGCCGGCGGCGAGGGCCATCAGGGTGGGGCGGATGGCCGGACGGCGCCGGTGCATGGCGGCAGTGCCAGATGAGGTCATGGGATCGGGCATCCTAGAAGCCAAGGGAGAGACGCAGCGAATAGTAGGTCGGGGGCGCGAAGGCCTGGAACTCCGAGGGGGCATCACCCGTCGTCGCGAAGGCTTCCGGGTCCACGCCGGAGTACTTGGTCCACAGGACGTTCAGGTTGCGCGCGGCAAGGGTGACGCCGAGCGACCGGCCGTGCAGGTAGCGGCTGGCCCACTGCTCCGGCACCGTCACGCTCGCGTTCAGCTCGCGGAAGCGGATGTAGTCGCCATCCTCGATGTAGCCGGCGACGCTGCCGGTGGTGCGCACCGCGACGGTGCGCGCCTGCTCGAACAGCGACGCCTCCGGGTTGACGAGCCCCGAGCAGTTGTTGCGGCTCGCGCAGCGGATGCGCTCGGTGTTGTTGTACGTCTTGAAGCCGCCCTTGTAGTCGATGAGCGCCCCGATGCGCACGCGGCGCTTCCAGAACTCGATGCCGTTGCCGAGCGAGAGCTCGTTGCGCGGCGACGAGTAGCCCAGGAAGGCCTCGCTGCCGGCCGGTGCGATGGTGACTTCATCGGCGGTGATGATCCCGTCGCCGTTCGTGTCGCCGTAGCCGGTGATCGGGCGCGACCACCAGCCGTTGAGCGGGTAGCCCTCCACGTCGCGGAGCGTGGAGCTGAGCACGATGGCCGGCAGGCCGCCGAGGCTCACGAGCTTGTTGTCGTTGCGCGAGCCGTTCAGCGTGACGTCCCAGCCGAAGGCCTCGCGCTGCACGAGCTGCGCATTGATCATCGCCTCGAACCCGCTGTTGTGCACCTCGCCGACGTTCTGGAAGAGCGCCGTGGCGCCGGTGCCGCCGGACGGGGGCAGGATGCGGCTCACGAGCGCGTCGCGGGACCTCTTGTTGTAGTAGGTCAGCTCGGTGGACAGGCGGCTGTTGAAGAAGGTGCCGTCGACGCCCATCTCCATCTCGGTGGAGCGCTCCGGCCTGAGCTCCGGGTTGCCGTACGTGGTGAAGACGGTGGCGGGGAACTCGCCGCTCTCGAGCCGCGTCGACGTGCCGAGGTAGTACTGGGCGGCATCCGTGGTGCCGGGCTGCACCCCGGACGCGCCGTACGCGCTGCGGAGCCGGAGCTGGTTGAGCCAGCTCGGGTGCGGGAAGAAGGGCTCCTCGGAGATGATGTACGACGCCGAGAGCTTCGGGTAGAACACCGTCTTGAAGTTCGCGCCGAAGGCGCTGTTGCGATCCGAGCGCACCGCGCCGGTGACGAAGAGCCGGTCGTTGAACGCGAGGTTCTGCTCGACGAAGCCGCCGAGGGTGCGCGTCTCGTTCGTCGACTCGTCCGCCGAAAGCACCGCGGCGGAGGTGATCGTCGTGGCGCCCGCCGGGAGGCGGATGCCGCTCGCGCCGTTGCGGTCGAAGATGCTGCGGTTGAACTGCACGCCGAGGGTCGTCTTGGACTGCAGCGCGCTGTTGATGCGGCGCGAGGCGGTGCCGCTGGCGTCCGCGGTGTACGTGAAGAAGTTGGCGCGGTTGTCGATCTTGAAGCCGAGCCGGCTGTCGCCGCCGAGGTCCGGGCAGTTGTTGAAGCGGCAGAGCTGCGTGTCCACGCGATTGGCGTAGTCGAGCCCGAAGTTGCCGCGGAACGACAGCCAGTCCGTCGCGCGATAGTTGCCGTTCGTCGAGGTGATCAGGCGCTTCACGCTCTGGTTCGTGAACGTCTGGTACACGTCGCGGGGCGTGAACTGCCGGTAGCCGTACAGCGTGTCCCCGGCGGCGGTGAGGTTGTACTTGAAGCCGGGGCCGCCGTAGGTGTTCGCCGCCACGCCCAGGGTGCCCGAATCATCCGACATCGGCAGGCGGAGGTCCTGCGAGGTATAGCCCACGTTGATGGCCAGGTCGGCGTTCTGGGCCAGCGCGAGGTTGAAGTTGCCGCGCGTGGTCACCCGGTCCTGGTGGTTGGGATGCTGCTCCTCGGGGCGCAGGGCCAGGCCGCGGGCGGCGAGGTAGCGCTGGTCGAACTGGGGCACCTTGAGCACGCCGTCCTCGTTCTCCCACTCGCCGTGCAGGAAGTAGCGGAGGGTCTCCGAGCCGCCCTTCACCTGGACGCCGTGCTGCTGGCGGTAGCCGAGGCCGTTCGGCGTCGTCTCCGGGTCGTTGTAGAGATTGAAGTTCGTGACGCTGTCCGCCGTACAGGCCTTCGCGGAGACCTGCGTGAGGAAGCACTGCGTGGTGTTGCTCGCGGTGCTGTTCGTCGCCGCGGTGGCGCCGGTGCGCCAGGCGCGATACGCGGTGGGGTAGTGGTTCTGGTCGACGTGGGCGCCCTGCTCGGTGAAGTAGGTCACCTGGGGCTTGCCGGCGACGCCGCGCTTCGTGGTGATCACGATGACGCCGTTCGCCGCGTCGGTGCCGTAGAGCGTCGCCGCCGACGGGCCGCGCACCACCTCGATGCTCGCGATCTCCTCGGGGTTGATGTCGTTCACGCGGCTCGGCGTGGTGCCGCCCACGCTGACCGACGACGACCCGGTCGTGCCCTCGACGCGGATGCCGTCGATGTAGTAGATCGGGCTGTTCGTCAGCGAGAGCGAGCTGGTGCCGCGGATGCGGATGCGGGTGCCCGCGCCGGTCTGCGTGCCGGTGAACACCTGCACGCCCGGCGCGCGCGCCTGGAGCAGGTCGCCGACGTTCGCGATGGCGCGCGTCTCCACGAGCCTGGC
This sequence comes from Gemmatimonadota bacterium, assembly GCA_028287225.1. GTDB lineage: Bacteria > Gemmatimonadota > Gemmatimonadetes > Gemmatimonadales > Gemmatimonadaceae > AG11. The sequence goes on along the minus strand of JAQBPZ010000119.1, from coordinate 16,164 downwards.
GGCGTCGATCTGGGCAATCGCGTTGCCGACCTCCACCCGCCGCTCCTCGCCCGTGGCGGTGGTGACGACGGGATTCAGCGTCACCGCCACGCCGCGCATCTGGAAGTTCAGGGTGACCGACTGGCCGGCCGCCACGCGGGCGGTGGCCCGCTGCTCGGCGAAGCCGACGCGCAGGACGCGCACCTCGCGCTCGCCCGGCGTCACGCCGCGGAGCGTGAACTGGCCCTGGTCGTTGGTCTGGGCGCCCTGCGAGGTGCCGACGATGTTGACCTGGGCCGCCGCGATGGGCTGGCTGGTGGCCGCGTCCGTGACGCGGCCGGCGATGGTGCCCTGGGTGGCCTGCGCGCCAAGGGGGGTGAGCGCGACGAAACCGGCGAGGCCGACGCGCATCAACGTGCGAAGCGCGGGTGGTGTCCTCATGGACATGCGTACCTCATGAGATGCTGTGGCGGGAAAGGCAGGTGGGAGGCGTTCAAGGGAGCGGGAACGCCGGGGAGGAGACCCCCCACAATGGCGGTCTGTCACATGATGCGCGAACGGGATCCGGCGGGCCGGGCGTCAGCGCGCGGGAGCCGGGCGCGCGGCGCGGGCCGTGTCGGCATGCCGGAGGGCACGGCCGGCGAGCGCGCCCGCATACGCGCCGCGATCGACGGCGATCCGCCCGTTCACGAGCACGTAGCGCATGCCGACCGCGAGCTCTCGCGGGCTCACGTAGGTGGCGCGATCGGCAACGGTGGCCGGATCGAAGACGATCACGTCGGCGAACCAGCCCGGCGCGAGCACACCGCGGTCGGGAAGCTGGAGGGTTTCCGCGGGGAGCTGGCTGGAGGCGTGGATCGCCTGCGGCAGGGTGAGCAGCCGCGTGTCGAGCACGTACTGGCGCAGCTTGCGCGGAAAGCTGCCGTACTTGCGCGGGTGGCCGTCGGAGCCGTCGGAGCCGGTCATCACCCAGGGCTCCACCATGAACTTCCGCAGGTCGGACTCCTTCATGTTGAACGACGCCACCCCCGCGTCGCCGGCCTGGACGATCTCCAGCGCCGCCTCCACCGGCGACAGGTGCCGCGCCGCGGCCACCTCGGCGAGGGTGCGCCCGCGGATCGTGGTGTCGGCGGTGCTCGTGATGAGCAGCGAGGGCGCGCCGCCGCGACGCACGAGGTTCCGCTCCATCTCGGCGACGAGCCGCGCATGTGTCGGCGCATCGGCGATGCGCGCGCGCAGGGAGTCGCGCCCGCCCGCCTCGGCCCACCGGGGCAGCAGGGAAGCGCCCACGCTCGTCCCCGACGCCAGGTAGGGATACTGGTCGGCGGTCACGCGCAGCCCCGCCGCGCGCGCCGAGCGGACCAGGGCGATCACGGTGTCGCTCTGCCCCCACACGTCGGCGCCGAGCGCCTTGATGTGGGAGATGTGCACCGGGATGTCCGCGTCACGCGCGATGCGCAGCACCTCGTTGACGGAGCCGAGCAGGCCGATCGTGTACGAGCTCTCGTCGCGCATGTGGGAGTCGTAGATCCCCCCGGACGCCGCCGCGACGCGCGCGAGCGCGACGACCTCGTTGGTCGTCGCGTAGCTGCCCGGCGCGTAGTAGAGGCCCGTGGAGAGTCCGAGTGCGCCGGCCGCCATGCCGCGCCCGACGATGGCGCGCATGGCGTCGAGCTGCGCCGGCGAGGGGGCGGCGTCCGACATCCCCATCACGGCACGGCGCACCGATCCCTGCGGCACGTAGAGCGCCGCGTTCGTCCCGATCCCGTCGCGCGTCCACCGGTCGAGCGTGCCGCCGACGTCCACGGCGCCGCCGCCGTCGTTGTTCGTGACCACCGTCGTCACGCCCTGCATCAGGTACGGCACGTTGCTCCGCCGCTCGGCGCTCGAGAGATCCTCGAGGGTGTGGGTGTGCGGATCGATGAACCCGGGGGCGACGACGAGCCCCGTCGCGTCGATCGTGCGGCGCGCGCGCATCCCCGACCGCGCGGCGTCGCCCACGAACACGATCCGGTCGCCGCGCACCCCGACGTCGGCACGCCGCTCCGGGGCGCCGGTGCCGTCGACGACGCGCCCGTGGAGGATCAGGACGTCGAGCGGGGTGGCCTGCGCGTGCAGGGAATGCGAGGACAGCAGGGCGCCGACGAGCAGCCCGAAACAGCGATACAGGGTCATCTCGATCAACCGGGTGATGAGGGGGAGAGCGTCGCGGTGGGAAGGTAGCGCGGCGCGACGCGAGCCTTGGTCGCCTGCTCGAAGGCGTACGCATACTTCAACAGTGCGGGCTCGCTCCATGCCTTGCCCATGAAGGTGATGCCGAGCGGAAGGCCGGAGGCGTACCCCATTGGCACGGTGATCGCCGGGTAGCCGGCCACGGCGGCGGGCGACGTGGTGCTCCAGCCGGACGGGTCGCCGTTCACGAGGTCGATCAGCGCGGGCGGGCCCTGGGTGGGGGCGACGATCGCGTCGAGGCGATGCTTCGCGAGCGTCGCATCGATGCCCTTCGTGCGCGACAGCTCGCCGCTGCGCGCGAGCGCCTTGCGGTAGCCGGCGCTCGTGAGCGGGCCCTTCGTCGCCGCGGACTCCACGATCTCCTGGCCGAACCAGGGCATCTCCTCACGCGCGTGTGCGCGGTTGAAGGCGATGAGGTCGTCGAGGGTGCGGATGCGCGCGCCAGCGGGAAGGCCGCGCAGGTACGACTCCAGGTCGGCCTTGAACTCGTACAGCAGCACCTCGTATTCCGCCTCGTCGAACTGGCCGGAGGTGACGATGTCGGCGTGGTCCACGATCACCGCACCGGCGCCGCGCATGGCGGCCACCGCGCGCTCGAACGCCGCCTCGGTCGCGATGCTGCGTCCGGCGAACAGCTTGCGGGCAACGCCGATCCGCGCGCCGGCCAGCCCGCGCACGTCGAGCGAGCGCGTGTAGTCGGTGACGCCCGACGCGCGCGTCGCCTTGTCGGCGTGATCGACGCCGGCAAGCACCCCCAGCAGGATGGCGGCGTCCGTCACCGTGCGCGCCATGGGGCCCGCCGTGTCCTGCGTGTGCGCGATGGGGATGATGCCGCGACGGCTCACCAGCCCGATGGTGGGCTTCATGCCCACGAGCGAGCAGGCCGCGGCCGGCGAGGTGACCGAGCCGTCGGTCTCCGTGCCGACCGCCACGGCGCAGTAGCTCGCCGCCGCGGCGATCGCCGAACCGGACGAGGAGCCACTGGGAGTTCGATCGGTCGCATATGGGTTGCGCGCCTGGCCGCCGCGCGCGCTCCATCCGCTCGACGAGTGCGTGGAGCGGAAGTTCGCCCACTCGCTCAGGTTGGTCTTGCCGAGGATCACGGCGCCGGCCGCACGCAGGCGCTCCACCACGAACGCGTCGCGTGCCGGGCGCGAGCCCTCGAGCGCGAGGGAGCCCGCGGTGGTCGACATCCGGTCGGCGGTGTCGATGTTGTCCTTGACGAGCACGGGAATGCCGTGCATCGGGCCGCGGACGCGCCCACGCCGGCGCTCGTCGTCGAGCGCGTCCGCGATGGCGCGCGCGTCGGGATTCGTCTCGATCACCGCGTGCAGCGCGGGCCCCTGGCGGTCCATGGCCTCGATGCGCGCGAGGTACTGCTCCACGAGCCCGCGCGCGGTGTACTGGCCGAGCTGCATGCCCGCCTGAAGCTCGGCGATGGTACGCTCCTCGAGCTCGAACGCGGGCGCGGGCGCGGGCGACGCGCGGCGATCCGTGGACCCTGGTGCGAGGGCGGCGGCGAGCGGGGTGGGAATGGCGGCGGCCGCCGCCGCGGTGGCCGTGAGGGCGACGAAGCCGCGGCGCGTAACGCCGGATCCGGACGACGATTCGGGAGACATGGCAGCGGGGTGGAGGGTTGGCGGACAACATGCGCCGCGTGCGAGCGGGATTCAACGTGCCGCAGCCACGGCGCGGTCCCCGGAGCGTGACGCGGGTCACACCGCGGCTGAGTCCGTTCTCGGGAATGCAACTTGCCTTCCGAGGCGGGCAACTGTGGCTGCGCGCCGGCGCGCGCCGCGTGATGGCTCGGGACTGGAGGGACCCATGGGACTGCAGACTTTCAAGGACCCGGATGGCGTGAGCTGGCGCGTATGGAAGGTGGACATGCCGGCGTCGCGGGCGCACCTCATGGAGGCCAACTTCCGCACCGGGTGGCTGGTCTTCGAGCGGGAGGACGAGCAGGAGCGCCGCCGTCTCTCCCAGGTCCCGGACGACTGGGCGTCGCTCGATCCCGTGCGGCTGAACCAGCTGCGCGAGCTGGCCGTGATCGTCACCACGCCGCGCATGGGCACCACCCAGCAGAGCAGCGTGGAGCTTCCGCGAAAGCGCGACTGACCGGCGGCCTCGTGCCGCGCCCTTGAACCGCCGGCGGACCTGTATTACCCTTCCATCCGGATACACGGATGATACAGGCCCGCCCCTTCCTCGACCGCCTCACGGCGCTGGCCGACCCCACGCGGAGTCGGCTGCTCCTGCTGCTCGATCGCCACGAGCTGACGGTGGGCGAGCTGTGCAGCGCCGTGCAGCTTCCGCAAAGCACGGTGAGCCGCCACCTCAAGACACTCGCCGACGAGGGATGGGTGACCGCGCGTGCCGAGGGGACGAGCCGCCGGTACGCGATGCCGGGCTCGCTGCTGGATCCCGGTGCCCGGCGACTGTGGCACGTGGTGCGCGACCAGGTGAGCGCCACGCCCTCCGCCCGCCACGACCTCGCGCGCGCCGAGCAGGTGCTGCACGAGCGGCGCACCACCTCGCAGGCCTTCTTCTCGGCTCGCGCCAGCCAGTGGGACCGCGTGCGCTCCGAGCTCTACGGGGCCGGCGCCGACCTGGCGCCCCTCGGTGCCCTGCTCGACCCCGCGTGGACGGTGGGCGACCTCGGCTGCGGCACCGGCACGACCTCCGCCGCGCTGGCGCCATTCGTCGCCCGCGTGATCGCGGTCGACGAGTCGAGCGCGATGCTCGCCGCGGCGCGCAAGCGCCTGGGGTCGCACGACAACGTGGAGCTGCAGAGCGGCCGGCTCGAGGACCTGCCGATCGAGGATGGTGCGCTCGATGCGGGGGTGCTCTCGCTGGTGCTGCATTTCGTGGTGGAGCCGGTCGTGGTGCTGCGGGAGGCCGCGAGGGTTCTGGGTCCCGGCGGCCGCCTGCTGATCGTGGACATGCTGCCGCACGAGCGTGAGGAGTACCGCGCGACCATGGGCCACGTCTGGCTCGGCTTCGACGAGGCGCAGCTCGCCTCCTGGCTCGCCGACGCGGGCTTCGGCGCGCCGCGCATCGTCCCGCTGCCGCCGGACGCCCAGGCGAAGGGGCCGGGGCTGTTCACGGCGCGGGCCGTGCGCGCATGACAGGCCCGATGTCTCCTGTGCTGTCTGGCGTACGCGAATTCCCACGAATGGGACGCGGATACGCGCGAGCTGATCGCTTCGTGATTCATCGTTCCACACGCAGGCACCGCGACGATTCGCCGCCCATTCCCGGGAACTCGCGTACGCGCACCGCGGCCCGTTGTTGATCCCGATCTCGTTTCTCGCTGCACGATTCATCCTCAATACACAACTCTCATGGCTACCATGCAGGCCCCCACGAAGTCACGCACCACGACCGAGCGCCCCGCGTTCAGGGTCGCGGACATCTCGCTCGCCGAGTTCGGCCGCAAGGAGATCCGGCTCGCCGAGATCGAGATGCCGGGCCTGATGGCGCTGCGCGAGGAGTACCGCGGCAAGCTCCCGCTGACGGGCGCCAAGATCATGGGCTCGCTGCACATGACCGTGCAGACGGCCGTCCTCATCGAGACGCTCACGGAGCTCGGCGCCGACGTGCGCTGGGTGAGCTGCAACATCTTCAGCACGCAGGACCATGCGGCGGCGGCCGTCGCGGTGGGCAAGGCGGGCACCGTGGAGCAGCCGAAGGGCGTCGCGGTGTTCGCGTGGAAGGGCGAGACGCTCGAGGAATACTGGTGGTGCACCGAGCAGGCGCTCACGTGGCCCGACGGCAGCGGCCCCAACCTCATCCTGGATGATGGTGGCGACGCCACGATGCTCGTCCACAAGGGCGCCGAGTGGGAAGCGGCGGGCGCCGTGCCCGCGTTCGACGAGGCGAACGAGCCCGAGGAGTGGGGCGTGATCCTCGATCTCGCGCGCGCCGAGATGAAGAAGGACCCGACGCGCTGGACGCGGGTCATCAAGGACATCCGTGGGGTGAGTGAAGAGACCACCACGGGCGTCCATCGCCTGTACGAGATGATGAACGCCGGCACGCTGCGCTTTCCGGCCATCAACGTCAACGACGCGGTGACCAAGAGCAAGTTCGACAACCTCTACGGCTGCCGCCACTCGCTCACCGACGGCATCCTGCGCGCGAGCGACGTCATGCTCGCCGGCAAGGTCGCGGTGATCTTCGGCTACGGCGACGTCGGCAAGGGCTGCGCGCAGTCGCTCCGCGGCCAGGGCGCCCGCGTCATCATCACGGAGATCGACCCGATCTGCGCGCTGCAGGCGGCGATGGAAGGCTACCAGGTCACGACGCTCGACGAGGTCGTGCGCACGGCCGACATCTTCATCACGGCGACGGGCAACAAGAACATCATCACGACCGACGACATGGCGAAGATGAAGGACAAGGCCATCGTCGGGAACATCGGCCACTTCGACAACGAGATCGACATGGCCGGCCTGAAGAAGCAGGGGATCACGCGGATCAACATCAAGCCGCAGTACGACGAGTACGTGTTCCCCGACGGCCACTCCGTGATGATCCTGGCCGAGGGGCGGCTGCTGAACCTCGGCTGCGCGACCGGGCATCCGAGCTTCGTGATGTCGGCGAGCTTCACGAACCAGGTGATGGCGCAGCTCGAGCTGCATCACAATGCCGACAAGCTCGAGAAGAAGGTCTACACGCTGCCCAAGCACCTGGACGAGAAGGTGGCGCGCCTGCACCTCGAGAAGCTCGGCGTGAAGCTCACCAAGCTCTCCCCCGACCAGGCCGCGTACATCGGCGTGCCGGTGGACGGACCGTACAAGCCGGACCACTACCGGTACTAGCCTCCCGCGATCGGCGGGCAGCACCACGAAGGCCGAATCTCCCGCGGGGGAGCCGGCCCTTCGTGCATCCGCTGCCCGCCGCACTGGACCGCGGGTCCGGGTCCGGGATCCCCGGGCGCAGGGAGCCTTCGGCGTCTCGTGGCGGGCTTGTGCTTTGGGCCACGATGATGGAAGATGACGGTAGTTTCCCCGCAGTCCTCCTGCCCGTCCCGTCCCCCCCCCCCCACCAGATGCCGGAGACGTACATGCTCGCCCCGTCTCGCCGCCGTACGCGCCTGCTCGCCTGGCTGATGCTCGTCTTTCCCGTGGCGCTCGCAGCGCAGACGGGGACCATCACCGGGAAGGTGACCGATCGCGCATCGCGGCTCCCGATTCCCGAGGCACGCATCGTCGTGCCCGGCACCACGCTGGAGACCCAGACCAACGCGGCCGGCGAGTATCGCCTCAACAACGTGCGCCCCGGCCGCACCAACGTGGGCGTGTTCAAGCTCGGCCATCGCGCCGCGTCGGACACGGTGCGCGTGGTGGCCGGCCAGACGACGACGCTCGACTTCAGCCTCGCCGCCTCGCTCGTCACCCTGTCGGAGCTGGTGGTCACCGGCACGGTCGGCAACCAGGAGCGGCGCGCCCAGCCCGCGACGGTCGCCACGCTCGATGCCTCGGCGCTCACGAAGACGGCGCCCGTCACCAACGTCGGCGAGCTGCTCCAGTCGCGCGTGCCGGGCGTGTCGGTGAGCGCGAACTCCGGCACGGCGGGCGCGGCCCGGCAGATCCGGATCCGGGGCGCCTCCTCGATCAACCTCTCCAACCAGCCGCTCCTCTTCGTGGACGGCGTGCGGGTGAACGAGGGGATCCTGAGCTCCGGCCAGTCGGGCCAGTCGTTCGACCGCATGAACGACATCAGCCCGGACGACATCGAGAGCATCGAGGTGGTGAAGGGCCCCGCGGCGGCGACGCTGTACGGCGCCGACGCCTCGGCGGGAGTCATCCAGATCATCACCAAGAAGGGCCGGCCGGGCGCCAACAACTTCGCCCAGACGCTGCGGCTCGAGACGGCCACGATCGACCAGCACTTCACGCCGCCCGACAACTACGGGCTGTGCACCGCGGCGCTCGTCGCCGCCACGAGCCGCAATCCGCTCTGCCGCGGCCAGGCGGTGGGGACGCTGGTGCGGGACAACCCGCTGGAGCGCGTCGGCGCCTTCCGCACCGGCAGCGACCGGCAGATCGGATGGGACGGGCGTGGCGGTGGCCAGAACTACGGCTACAACCTCTCGTTCGGCACCGAGCGCACCCAGGGCACGCTGCCGAACAACGGCTACGAGCGCTACAACGTGCGGTCGAACTTCAACTACATCCCCGATTCGCGCGTCACCATCGAGGCGGGCGTCGGGCTGACGCAGAGCAAGGCCGCGCTGCCCGACAACGACAACAACGTGTTCGGCTGGCTCGGCGGCGGTCTCCTCGGCTCGCCGACGACGCGCGTGGACACCTCCGGGATCGGCGACCGCAACGGCTTCTACTCGCAGCGCCAGTACAACGCGATCGCCGCCACCGACCACTCGCTGCTCACGCACCGCGTGATCTCCAACCTGACGGGCAGCTACCTGCCGGTGCCCTGGTTCACCAACCGCATCACCCTGGGCATGGACTACGCCTCGGATGAGCAGCGCAACTTCTTCCCCAAGAACGACAGCACCTGGTACGGCGGGCAGACCGACGGGGGCAGCAACGACCAGATCAGCCGCGGCGCCGAGCGGTACACGGTGGACTACCTGGGCAACGTGCGCCGGACGCTTGGCGCCGCCAACCAGTGGGAGACCAACCTCTCCTTCGGCAGCCAGATGATCTCGACGCGGAACAAGTTCACCCAGGCGCTCGGCGTGGGCTTCGTCACCAACGAGAACAACTCCGTGAGCTCGGCGGCCACCACCACGGGCCGGAGCGGGTTCACGGAGCAGCGCACGGTCGGCTACCTCAGCCAGCTCCAGGTGGGCTACGAGAACCGCGCCTTCGTGCAGGTCGGCGTGCGCGTGGACAAGAACTCGTCGTTCGGCAACAACGCGCCGGCGTTCGTGCTCCCGAAGGTGGGGGCCACGTGGACGGTGTCGGAGGAGACGTTCTACGCGCCCCTCGCCGCCGTCCTGCCCACGCTGCGCCTGCGCGCCGCCTACGGCACCACCGGGCGCTCGCCGAACCCGGGCGACGCGCTCCAGACCCTGATCTCCGCGGCATACGCCATCACGCCGGGCGCGTCGGCCAGCCCGGGCGCCATCCTGGGCAACCCGGGCAACGACTCGCTGCGCCCCGAGCGCGGCAAGGAGTTCGAGGCGGGCGCCGACTTCGGCTTCCTTCACGATCGCGTCAGCGGCGAGGTCACCTACTTCCGCAAGGTGACGAACGACCTGATCATCGCCCGCCCGATCGCGCCCTCGAACGGCTTCAACACCAACCCGCTGGCCAACATCGGCGCGGTGCTCAACAGCGGCGTGGAGCTGGGCGTGTCCGTCGCGGCACTCCGGATGCCCAACCTGGACTGGGACCTGCACGTCGGCGCCAACACGCTGCGCAACGAGCTGACCGACCTCGGCGGCCTGCCGTCGATCAACCTGAACGGGCAGCTCAACCGCGCGGTGCTGGGCGAGCAGCTCGGCGTCTTCAGCACCAAGAAGATCCTGTCGATCAACGACGCGACCGGGGTGGTGGTGGTGTCCGACACCCTGCTGCCCGTGGGCAACGTCATGCCCACCTTCGAGTGGAACCTCAGCAACACCTTCACGGTGCGCCGGTCGCTGCGCCTCTCCGCCCTGCTCGACGCCAAGCGCAACTTCTCGGTGTTCAACAACACCCAGTTCTTCCGCGAGACCCAGCTCGTGCGCTCCAACAAGCGGCTGGACCCCAGCGTGCTGTCCCGCCACGAGTTCCTGCGGCACTACGGCAACGACGCGGTGGGCAAGCCCGCCTTCGTCACCGCCTCGGGGGCGCCCGCGACGGTGAACGACGTGCAGGAAGCGTTCATCCAGCCCGGCGACTTCGTCCGCCTGCGCGAGATCAGCGCCACGCTCGACATGCCGCAGAGCCTCGTGGGCCGGGCGCTCAAGGGCTCGTCGGTCACCGTGGCGATGCAGAACGTGAAGCTCTGGACCCGGTACGAGGGCGCCGACCCGGAAGTCATCTCCAACCAGTTCGGCTCGCAGTTCTCGCGCGAGGACTTCCTGACGCTGCCGAATCCGCGGAAGGTCCTGCTCCGCCTCAACCTCACCTTCTGACCGCCATGATCTCCATGCCGAACATCCGCAGCGCGGTCACGCGCACCCTGATCGGCGGCGCGCTCCTCGCGAGCACCGCCGCCTGCTCCGAGAAGTTCTTCGAAGTCACCAACCCCAACCTGATCGACGCGTCGACGGTCGATCCGACCACGACCGCCCCGACGCTGGCCGCATCGGCGCAGCAGAACTTCGCGTACGCCTACGGGCTGCTGATCCACTACAGCGCGTACTTCACCGACGAGATGAACGTCTCGGACACCTTCCCCACCCGGAACGAGTTCGGGCTCCGGACGGTGTCGGACCTCAACGGCACGCTCAACAGCGAGGTCTGGGCGCCGCTGTCCGTCGCGGCGGCGAGCACCAAGACCGTGCTCGACCTGGCGCTCCCCTCGCCGACCACGAACATCAACCTCGCGCGGGCGGCGACCTTCCGCGGCTTCGCGACGCTGTTCATGGCGACCGACTTCTGCACGGGCACCCTCTCGGGCGGCCCGGAGCTCACCACGGCCGCGCTGCTGGACACGGCGATCTTCTGGTTCGACCGGGCGAACACGGTGGGCCGGGCGAACGCCTCCACCGATGCCGTCGCCCTGGCCAACGCGGCGCTCGTGGGCCGTGCGCGCGCCAAGCTGCAGAAGGGGGACAACACGGGCGCCCTGACCGACGCCAACGCGGTGCCGGCGGGCTTCGTCTTCAACCTGAACTACACGGACGACCTGGCGAACCGGAATCGACTCGGCAATCGCGAGTGGATCTTCACCTTCGACCGCGGCGGCATGAGCGTGCCCGTCGCGTTCCAGATCCAGGACGGCACCGGCGCCAAGTACGACCCGCGGGTGCAGTGGAAGGGGCCGACCGAGCACAAGCTCCAGCCGCAGGACCAGGTGCCGGGCGGCTACTTCATCCAGCAGAAGTACACGGCCTACAACTCCCCCATCCGGCTGGCGTCGCGGCTCGAGGCCGACTACATCGCGGCCGAGGCATCGGGCAGCGTCACGCAGCAGCTGGCGCTCATCGCGGCGCGGCGCGCGGCCAACGGGCAGGGTGCCTACGCCGGCGCCACCGACGCGAACAGCGTGCTGACCGAGCTCTTCGACCAGCGCGCCCGCGAGTTCTGGCTGGAGGGGAAGCGGCTGGCCGACTTCCGCCGCCATCCCACGAACACGAACTACGTCCCGGCGTCGGGCAGCGTCTACGTGAAGCCGGGCTACGCGAACATCGGGACGCAGACCTGCTACCCGATCCCCCGCGTCGAGCGCGACAACAACCCCAACTTCCACAAATAGCCGCCTCCATGCAGCCGCTGCGGCACCTCGCCGCAGCGGCCTGCATTCGCGCCCGGAACACCGCCCTCCCCGATCCCGGGCTGCACGCGCCATTGGTCACGTAACTCAATTGGCTGCTTCCGGTTGACTGCCCGGCCCGGTTTTCGCTCTCCGTCGGGGTTCGTCCCACCGACGCTCGCACTCCGCCCGACCGCATGTCCGTACCGGTGTTCCGCCTCCCTCTCGCGATCCTGCTCCTCGCGGGCGCGCCCCCCGTCTCGCGCGCCCAGGCCGCGCGCCCCGTGCTCGGTCTTCACGACTCGATGACGGTGTCCACGGTGGCCTTTCCGGGCGCCGTCAACGTCTCGACCACCGACCTCCGCGGGGTGATCTTCACCCGCCCCTCGCCCTGCCGCCTGATCCTGTTCTACCCGGCGTGCAAGGCCTTTCCCACCAGCCAGCTCTTCATCGACCGCCGCCGCACCACGCCGGCGGCGCTCGGCGAGGACATCACGAGCCTGCGGGTGTACTACTGGCGCCGCGGCTACCGCGACGCCACGGTGGACACGGTGATCACCCCGGCGAAGCACGGCTGGGTGTCGGTCGCCTTCCGCATCACCGAGGGCGAGCCCACGCGCGTCGCGTCGCTCGTCGTCACCCAGCGCACCCCCGTGCTGACGCCGGCCGAGCTCGGGTACGCGCAGGTGCTGCGCGCCGGCGATCCGCTCAGCCTGATCGCCCTGGACACCGTGGTCTCGCGGCTGCGCGACGCGGTGTGGAACCACGGCTACGGCGACGTCCGCGTGGACACGAACGTTCCGCGGCCCGACGCCTCGCGCCTCGTGCCGGTGCGCATCGACGTGGACCCGCGCTGGCTCACGCGCGTGGGCGGCGTGGAGTTCCGCGGCAACGAGCGCCTGTCCGACGCCACCCTCCGGCGCGCCGTGCTGCTGACGCCGGGCACGCTCTATACGCGCGATGCGGTGCTCGAGACCGAGCGACGCCTCTTCGAGACCCCCGCGCTCGCGCGCGCCCTGGTCGTGACGCCACCCGCGGGCGACAGCGTGAAGCGGATCACCGTGGACGTCACCGAGACGCGGCCGCACCAGGCCAGCGCGACGCTCGGCTTCAACACCATCGACTTCGGGCAGGCGCGCGTGGAGCTGCGCGACAACACGCTCGGTGCCGGCCGCTGGCTGGACCTGCGCGCCGCCGTCGGCAACCTGCTGGGCGAGCAGCTCAACGGCCGCGCGATCTTCCGGCAGGCGGTCGCGCCGGACGAGCCCAACCTGGGCGCCTTCCTCCGTCCCACCTACCAGGCCTCGGCGACCCTCACCCAGCCCTGGATCGCCGGCCCGCGCACCTCCGCGGCGGTCACCCTGTTCGCCGGCCGGCGCTCGCTGCCCGGCGTGGTGGTCGACGAGGACTTCGGCGCCACGCTCGGCGTGGTCCGCGAGCTCGGCGTTCGATTTCCCATCGGGCTGACATATCGGCTCGAATCAACCCGGGTGCAGGCGGGCGCCGTCTACTTCTGCGCCGGCTACGGCATCTGCGACGCCGCCACGATCCAGGCGCTCGCCTCGCGCCAGCGCCTCGCCCCTCTCGGCGTGAGCGCGTGGATCGACCGCTCGGACGACCTCGAGGTGCCCACGCGCGGCTACACCGCCGTGATCGACGCCGAGCACGCCTCCGGCGCGACAGGGTCCACCTTCGCGCACAACCGCGTCGCCGCGGACGCCTCGTGGTACAAGCCGTTCAGGGTGCAGCCGGAGCGCATCGAGGACACCACGCTGCCCTTCGTGCTCGCGCTGCACGGACGCGCGGGCTGGGTGCGGCCGAGCGCATCGGGAAGCGCGCTCGGCGTGGGCGGCGATGCGTCGGGCATCCTGCATCCGCGTGCGCGCTTCTACGCGGGCGGCATGCAGTCCGTGCGCGGCTTCGCGGAGAACGACCTCGGCCCGCGCGTGCTCCAGGTGCGCCGCGCCTCGCTGATCGCCGCGGGCTGCACCGACGCGAGCATCGCCGCGGGCACCTGTGACCCGAGCGGCGTTGCCTCGAACGAATTCTTCACCCGCCCCACCGGCGGCAGCACGCTCGTGGAGGCGAGCGCGGAGCTTCGCGTTCCCGTGACGCGCGTGCTCGGCCTGGTCGCGTTCCTCGATGGTGCGCACGTCGGCACCGCCGGGCTCGCGTCGCTGGCGCACGCGAAGGGCGCCGTGACGCCCGGCGGCGGCTTCCGCTACCGGTCGCCCCTCGGGATCCTGCGCCTCGACCTCGGCCTGCATCCCGTGGGCGAGGAGCGGCTGCCGGTGGTGGTGGCGGTGCCCGACGCCTGGGGCAACGATCGGGTGGTGCGGCTGGCGACGGAGAAGGGCTACTCGCCGCTCGATCCCTCGCCCGGCACCCTGCGCTCCATCGGACGACGCCTGGTGGTGCACTTCGCGATGGGGCAGGCGTTTTGACGGCGCAGCGACGCTCCGCCGGCGAGCCGCGGCACGGGGAGCCACCGAGGCTCGTGCCACGCGGGCCATCGCGTGGCGCCCGGGTGCTGCGCGCCGTGCTGGCCTTCGTCGTCGCGCCCATCGTGCTCGGCATGGTGGTGGTGCTCGTGCTGGCGAACACGCCGTGGGGCAACGAGCGGGTGCGGCGCATCCTCGTGTCGCAGGGCAACAAGCGGCTCACCGGCTCGCTCTCGGTGGGCACGCTGCGCGGCGGCCTGCTCTCGCACGCGACCCTCACCGACGTGCAGGTCGTGGACAGCGTGCGGCAGCCGGTGTTCTCCGCGAAGCGGGTGCAGGTGCGCTACGGCCTCTGGTCGGCGCTGCGCGGCCACGTCGTGATCAAGTCGCTGGAGCTCGACACGGCGGTGCTGGTGATGGACCGCCGGCCCGGCGCGCGGTGGAACTTCCAGGCGCTCATGCGGCCGAGCACCACGCCGAAGGACACGTCGGTGCACCGCGCGCCGCCGGAGATCTCGAACGTGATGATCCGGCACGCCGACCTGCTGTATCGCAGGCCGTGGCGGCCGGACTCCACCCTGGCGCCCGCCGAGCTGCGCGCCGCCGTGGAGAAGGCGCTCGCGCCGACGGCCCGCCGCCGGACGGAGCGTGTGGCCGGCGGCTACCAGCGGGTACTGGCGTACCGCGCGATCGACGCGCGGCTGCCGACCGTCCGGCTCGCGCAAGGGAATGAGCCGACAGCGGTACAAATCGCGGCGCTCTCCATGCTCGCCGAGCCGTACCGGCCGCCGGCGATCGACGTCCGTTCGCTGACCGGGACGCTGTATGCCAGCAAGGACTCGCTGTGGTGGCGGGGCGCGCACATGTCGCTGCCCGGCTCGCAGGTGAGCGGCGACGGACGCATCGGGTTCGCGAAGTCCGGCTTCACGCTCGACCTCACGGGTGCGCCCGTGGCGCTCGCCGACCTTCGCTGGCTCCGCCCCAAGCTGCCGGCGGAGGGAGGTGGACGGCTGCGCTTCACGATGCGCGTGCACGGCGACACGACGGAGCTCGCGCTCGCGAACGCCGACGTCCGCTACCGCGACGCCTCGCTCGTGGGCAATGCGTCCATCGGACAGGTGAAGCCGAAGGGGCGCCCGAGCTCCCTCGTGGTGCACCAGATCGATCTCACGGTTGCCCAGCTGTCCACCGCGCTCATCCACGACCTGGCGCCCTCGGTGCAGCTTCCGCGGTCCGGCACGTTGAACGGACACGTCGCGGTGCGTGGCGTGCCCACCGCCCTGCAGCTCGACGCCGACGTCCGCTTCGCCGATGCGCGCGCCGGCGAGAGCCACGTCACCGCCCAGGGCGGCATCGGGGTGAGCGGCGGGCTGCAGGCCACCGACCTGCGGGTGCAGCTCCTGCCGCTGCGCGTGGCGACGGTGTCCGGCGGCGGCAGGGTGCCGATCGGCGGCACCGTCACCGGTGGCGCGACGGTGACGGGCAGCATGGCGAGCGGCTGGAACGTGCGCGGGGTGGACCTGACGCACCTCGAGAACGGCGACCGCTCGCGCGTGAGCGGCGCGGGCTCGTACCGGGTGGCGGACAAGCGCATCGTCGCGGACGCCACGCTCCAGCCGGTGTCGCTCGCGACCATCGGCCGCTTCATGCCGAAGGCCGAGCTGCGGGGCGGCGTGACCGGGCGCGTGCATGCCGAAGGGTCGGCGAAGAACCTCCGGCTCTCGGGCACTCTGCGCTCCACCACCGGCGGCGGGTCAATCGACGGGCGCGGGGCGGTGGTGCTGGCCGGAAGCCGGTCGCGGTACGACGTCGCCGTGGCCCTCGACGCGCTCGACGCGCGGGCGTTCTCGCGCCGCGCGCCGGGCACGCGGCTCACCGGGACGCTCTCGGGACGCGGCACCGGGACCGCTCCGGCGACCGCTGACGCGGTGTTCGCGGCGGACCTGTCGCGGTCGCGCTACGACACCTTCAGCGTGGACCACCTGCGAACGCGGGGCGCGGTCGCGCGCGGCCTGCTTCGCCTGGATACGCTGGACGTGGCCGCGAGCGGCGCCCGCGCGCAGGCCGGCGGCACGCTCGGCCTGGTGGCGGGGCGAGAGGGCACGCTGCGGTTCGCCGCGGCGGTCGACTCGCTCGGCTC
>JAQBPZ010000085.1 GCA_028287225.1 Gemmatimonadota bacterium | reverse complement strand
AAACGTTTGCCGGTTGCCGGTCATTCGGTCCTACCGTCCTGCCGTCCTACTATCCTTCCGGCGTGATCCGCTCCCGACGCGCGACCTCGGTGATGCCTTTCACCTTCCGGGCGGCGCGGATGATCTTCTCCAGGTGGGCCAGATTCTCCACCTCCACCAGGACGGCCCCCTGGGCGCGGCCGTCGGTGGACTGGAGCTCCATGCTCCGGATGTTGGTGCCCGAGTCGCTCACCGCGGCGGCGACGTCGGCGTAGAGGCCGCGCCGGTCGTTCCCCTCGAGGACCAGGCGCACCACGAAGCGCTCGCCCTCGGCCTCCTGCCAGTCGATCTCGAGGCGCCGTTCCGGCTCGTGCGCCAGGAAGAGCAGGTTCGGGCAGTCGGCGCGGTGGATGCTGACGCCGCGCCCGCGGGTGACGTAGCCCGTGACCGGATCGCCCGGCACCGGCTGGCAGCACTGGGCGTAGCGGACCATCAGCCCGTCCACGCCCTGGATCTTCACGCCCTTGGTGCCGCGGACGCGCTCGACGATGCGCTCCACGAGCGTCGGCTTGACCTGCTCGCGCTCGACGTAGTCCGGGAAGAGGTGCCGGATCGCCTGCGCGACGTTGACGTCGCCCTGGCCGATCGACGCGTACAGGTGCGTGTCGTCGCCGAGCGAGAGGGCGCGGGCCGCGGCGGTGAGGGCGGCGGCGTCCGGACGCGCGAGCCGGCGGCGCTTGAGCTCGCGGTCCAGGATGTCCTGCCCGAGCTTCACCGACGAGGTGAGCTCCTCGTGCCGCAGCCACTGCCGGATCTTGTGGCGCGCGCGGCCCGTGCGGACGTGCGCCAGCCAGTCGCGGCTGGGCCGGGCGGTGGGCGAGGTGATGATCTCCACCTGCTCGGAGTTGCGCAGGGGACGGGAGAGCGGCGCGATCCGCCCGTTGATCCGCGCGCCGGCGCAGTGCAGGCCGACCTCCGAGTGCACGGCGAAGGCGAAGTCGATCGGCGTGGCGCCCTTGGGGAGCTGGTGCACGTCCCCGTTCGGCGTGAAGACGAAGATCTCGTCGGCGTAGAGGTCGAGCTTGAGGAACTCGAGGAACTCGTCCGGCGTCTTGGCGTCGAGCTGCAGCTCCAGGATCTGGCGGAACCAGGTGAGGTGGCGGTCGAGCTCGTCGGAGCTCTTGGCGTCCTCCTTGTAGAGCCAGTGCGCCGCGATGCCGAAGTCCGCCGTGCGGTGCATGTCCCGCGTGCGGATCTGGATCTCGTAGAGCTGCCGCCCGGGGCCGAACACCGTGGTGTGCAGGGACTGGTAGCCGTTGGACTTCGGCTGGGCGATGTAGTCCTTGATGCGCTCCTGGACCGGCGTGTAGCCGTCGTGGATCACGCCCAGGGCATGGTAGCAGTCCGGAACGGAGCGGACGAGCACGCGAATCGCCAGGAGGTCGAAGATCTCCTCGTACGGCTTGTCACGCTGCTTCATCTTCTTGAAGATGGACCAGAGGTGCTTGGGCCGTCCCGTGACGTCCACGCCCTGGATGCCGGCCTTCGCGAGCTCGCGCTCGAGGGGGCCGCGCAGGGCGGCGATGAGCTCCTCGCGCTCCCCGCGCTTCTGCGCGACCTTGCGCGCCAGGGCCTTGTAGTCCTGCGGCTCGAGGTGCTTGAAGGCGAGATCCTCGAGCTCCCACCGCATGCGCGCCATGCCGAAGCGGTGCGCCAGCGGGGCGTAGAGGTCGCGCGTCTCCTGCGCG
Organism: Gemmatimonadota bacterium; assembly: GCA_028287225.1. Lineage (GTDB taxonomy): Bacteria > Gemmatimonadota > Gemmatimonadetes > Gemmatimonadales > Gemmatimonadaceae > AG11. Next base: position 9,922 of record JAQBPZ010000085.1, on the reverse strand, counting down.
ACGCGGCGCCGCTTCTCCTCGGGGAGGTAGTCGAGCGTGCGCATGTTGTTCAGGCGGTCCGCGAGCTTGACGATGATGACGCGGGCGTCCTTGGCGATGGAGAGGAGCAGCTTGCGGTAGCTCTCCACCTGCCGGTCCTGCTTGGAGCCGCTGTTGGGCAGCTTCGCGATCTTGGTGAGTCCGTCGACGATCGCGGCGATCTCCTTGCCGAACTCGCGCTCCACGTCACCCACGGTGACCGGGGTATCCTCGACCACGTCGTGGATCAGGCCACTGACGACGGTGGTGGTGTCGAGCTGGAGGTCGGCGAGGATCTTGGCGACCTCCACGCAGTGCGTGACGTACGGCTCGCCGGAGTTGCGGGTCTGGCCGCGGTGCGCCTCCTCGCTGAACCGGTAGGCGCGCGCGAGCATCTCGTGGTCGAGGCGGTCGTTCGCCGCCTCGCCCGCCGACCACCCCGGGATGATCTCGCGCAATGCCGTACCGGTCATTCGGCCTCTTTGCCGGGTCGCGGGGCAGACGGAGCGGCCCCTGCCTATAACTAATACGACAACCCGCGGAATGTGACCAGAAGTGGGGCCGGGCGCTCGCGGTCGCTGCGCGACACGCTCGCTTGGCGAGCGGGTCGCGTGGAACGCGACCCCTGGCGGGCGGCTGCCCCTGTCGCCTGCGGCGACGGCGGGGCTACGCCTTGGCGGGCGGGCGGCTACGCCGCCCTTGCCGGGACTGCCGAGGGGTTTCCGCCAAGCGAGCAGCGCGAGCGCCCGTCAAGCGGTAGACCCGTCGCCGCCGAAGGCGGCCGGGTCACGCGCCCGCCAAGGGAGGCATCTCACGCCGACCGCGCGCCAAGCGAGCAACGCGAGCGCCCGGCTACAACAGTCCTCCCTCGGCGAAGCTCGTGTACCGTCCGCGCCCGATGATGACGTGGTCGTGCACCGGAATGTCGAGCAGCTTGCCCGCCGCGACCAGCTGCTCGGTGACGAGGCGGTCATCGGTGCTGGGCGTTGGGTCGCCGCTCGGATGGTTGTGGACGAGGATCACCGCCGCCGCACGTTCGGCGATGGCCTCGCGGAAGACCTCGCGCGGATGCACGAGCGAGGAGGTGAGGATGCCGCGCGTGACGGTGATGTCGCGCTCCAGGCGATGCTGGGCGTCGAGCACCGCGACGTGGAACTCCTCCACGGGCAGGTCTTCCAGGCGCGGCGCGAACAGGCGCGCCACGTCGCGGGGCGACCGGATCGGGGCGCCGTCCTCCCGCGTTTCGGCCGCCAGCCGGCGCCCGAGCTCGAGGGCCGCGTGCACCGTCACCGCGCGCGCCATCCCGATGCCGGCGGTCCCGGTGAGGGAGGCGACGGGCTGCATCGCCATCCGCCGCAGGGATCCGCCCGCGCTCCCGAGCAGCAGGTGACCGACGTCCAGGGCCGAGGTGCCGCTCCGCCCCGTGCCCACGAGGAGCGCGAGCAGCTCGGCGGTGCTCAGCGCCGGGGCCCCCAGTGCGATCAACCGCTCGCGCGGCCGCTCCGAGGAGGGCAGCTCGTGGATGGCGGGGGAGCGGGGAGACGGCGGCGCTGCGCGCGCGGCGACGCGCTGGACGAGTGGAGATGTCATGCGCGCAAGGTCGGGCAGCGGAAGTCCTGCTGCGTCATCGCCACGTTGCACCTGCAAGCGGAAAAGCCCGCCGCAAACTTCGCGGCGGGCTTCGTCCGTCGTGGCAGGTCAGTCTAGAGCGACGCGCCGTGGCACTTCTTGAACTTCTTGCCGGAGCCGCACGGGCACGGATCGTTGCGGCCCACGCTCGACCAATCGACCGGGCCCTGGGGGCCGGCGGCGATGTCGCTCATGCTCCGCGCGCGTCCCGCACCGACGATCACCGGATCGCGCCGGGCGGCCGTCTGCTCGTTCGCCGGCGTCTCCGCCGGCCCCACGTCCATCACCGCCTCCACGCCGACCGGCGCCTCGGCGGGCACGTCCTCCAGGATCCCGAGGGCGTTGTAGCGCCGCGTCGGCACCGCGGGCGCCTGCGGCTCCGGGTCGTACGGCGCCCCACCCTGTCCGTCGTCGGGCGGCCCTTCCTCGATGACCAGCTGCACCTTCAGGAAGCGGTCCGTGAAGGTCTCGGCCACGTCGTTCATCAGGTCCACGAACATCGTGTAGGCCTCCTGCTTGTATTCGAGGAGCGGGTCCTTCTGGCCCCACGAGCGATAGTGGATCGCGTTGCGCAGCTGGTCGAGGTCGTAGAGATGATCCTTCCACTTCTCGTCCAGCACGTTGAGCATGACGTAGCGCAGCAGGCGGTCGGCATAGCCGCCCTCCTGGTCGCGCACCATGTCCAGCGCCTCGATCTTGCTCGCGAAGGCGGTGCGGCCCGCTTCCACCGCGACCTGCTGCGCCACGACCTCCTCGGTCGGCTGCAGCTCGGGCTCCTCGAACTCGCGCACCTGCAGCAGGTAGTGCATCAGCAGGTCCTGCCGCAGCAGGTCGAAATCCCACTCCTCGGGCGATTCGTACTCGGCCAGCGCCGTCTCGACGCGCCGGGAGACGGCCTTCTCCACCATCTTGAGCGCCTCGCCCTTGAGCTCCTCACCGCCCTCCAGCGCGAAGGCCCGCAGCGAGTAGATCACCTCGCGCTGCTGGTTCATCACGTCGTCGTACTCCAGCAGCCGCTTGCGGCTCTGGAAGTTCTGGAGCTCCACGCGCTTCTGCGCCTGCTCGATGGAGCGCGTGATCAGCGGGTGCGTGAGCACCTCGCCCTCCACGGCGCCCATCCGGTCCATGAGCTTCGCGATGCGCTCGCTGCCGAACAGGCGCATCAGGTCGTCCTCGAGCGACAGGAAGAACTGGCTGGCGCCCGGATCGCCCTGGCGGCCCGCGCGGCCGCGCAGCTGGCGGTCGATGCGACGCGATTCGTGCCGCTCGGAGCCGATGATGTGCAGGCCGCCGATCTCCTCGACCTCCACGTCCTGTCCGTCCGCGTCCTTCACCACCGAGGGCTTGGACGCCGTGACGCCCTCGCCCAGCTTGATGTCCGTGCCGCGGCCGGCCATGTTCGTCGCGATCGTGATGGCACCGGGCTGGCCCGCGTTCTGGACGATCTCCGCCTCGCGCTGGTGGTACTTGGCGTTGAGGACGTTGTGCACCATCCCGCCGCGCTGCATCAGCTTTGACAGCGTCTCGGAGGCGTCCACGCTCGTGGTGCCGATGAGCACCGGGTACCCGAGCTCGTGCAGGCGGCGCGTCTCGTCGACGATGGCGTTGTACTTCTCGCGCCGCGTCTTGAAGACGTAGTCCTGGCGGTCGTCGCGGATCACCGGCTGGTTGGTGGGGATGACCGCCACCTCCAGCTTGTAGATCTCGAAGAACTCCGTCTCTTCCGTCTCGGCCGTGCCGGTCATGCCGGCCAGCTTCTCGTACATGCGGAAGTAGTTCTGGATGGTGATGGTGGCCATCGTCTGCGTCTCGCCCTTCACGCGGACGCCTTCCTTGGCCTCCACCGCCTGGTGCAGCCCCTCGCTCCAGCGCCGGCCCGGCATGGTGCGGCCGGTGAACTCGTCGACGATGAGCACCTCGCCGTCCTGCACGACGTAGTTGACGTCGCGCTCGTACAGGGCGTGCGCGCGCAGGAGCTGGTGCACGATGTTCAACCGCTCGGACTTGGCCGAGTAGTCGATCTCCAGCTCGCGGCGCTCGGCGATCTTCTGCTCGGGTGTCAGCTCCGTGGAGTGGTCGATGCGGTGCACCGACTCGCTGAGGTCGGGCAGCATGAACGCGTCGTGATCCGCGGGCGCCATGAAGTCCACGCCGCGATCGGTCAGGTGCACCGAGTGGCCCTTCTCGTCGAGCACGAAGAGGAGATTCTCCTCGGTGTCGCGATACGTCTGCTTCGCCGGCGGCAGCTTGCGGTCGGCGAGGTGCTCGAGCTCCATCTTCTGCACGAGCTGCTTGTTGCCGGGCTCGTTCATGAGCTTGAGCAGCCGGCGGTTCTTCGGGTGGCCGAGCGTGGCCTGGTAGAGCTTGATGGCGGCGTCGTTCGTGCGGCCGGCCTCGAGATCGCGCTCGGCGTCCGCCACGAGGACGTTGACCATCTCCATCTGCTTGCGCACCAGGCGCGAGACCGCCGCGTTGTGCTCGAAGTACTGGACGTCGCCCTCGTTGCCCACCGGGCCCGAGATGATCAGCGGGGTCCGCGCCTCGTCGATGAGCACGGAGTCGACTTCGTCGACCATCGCGAAGACGTGGCTGCGCTGCACCCGCTGGTCGAGCGAGATGACCATGTTGTCGCGCAGGTAGTCGAAGCCGAACTCGTTGTTGGTGCCGTACGTGATGTCGGCCAGGTACGCGGCGCGGCGCTCGGGGGTGCCGGCTTCCGTGTCGTCCAGGCAGCCGACCGTGAGGCCGAGCCACCGGTACAGGTGGCCCATCCACTGCGAGTCGCGGCGCGCGAGGTACGAGTTGACCGTCACCAGGTGCGCGCCCTTGCCGGGCAGCGCGTTCAGGTAGAGCGGCAGGGTCGCGACGAGAGTCTTGCCCTCGCCAGTCGCCATCTCGGCGATCTTGCCCAGGTGCAGCTGGATGCCGCCCATCAGCTGCACGTCGTACGGCACCATGTTCCACTCGATCTGGCGCCCGGTGACGTCCGCCGAGCTGCCGACGAGCCGCCGGCACGCCTCGCGCACCGTTGCGAACGCCTCCGGAAGGATCTCGTCGAGCGTATCGGCGATGGTCCGGCGCAGCTCGCCCTCCACGCCGCCGCTGCCGTCCAGCCCACTCAGCTCGGTGTCGAGCCGCTCACGCTCCGCGGCGTCGCTCGCCGAGCGCTTCAGTTCGCGCAGCTCGGCCGCGCGGGCCTCGAGGGCCGTGGTGCGCTCGGCGATGAGCGCGCGGAACTTCGCCGTCTGGGCACGGACCTCGTCGTCGCTCGCGCCGGCGAGCCGCGCCTCGTGCTCGTGGATCGCATCGAGGATCGGCTGGATCCGCTTCATATCCCGCTGGTGGCGGGTGCCCATGAATGCCGTCAGTACACGCTTGAACATGCTGTCCCCTAGCGATACAGCCGGTGCTCGGCGATGTAGTCCGCCACCGCATCCGGCACGAAACCTCGTATGGTGCGCCCGTCGGCCACCCGGGCGCGCAGCTCGGTGGACGAGATGTCCACACGCCGCGTCCGCAACAGCTCGACGCCGACCGGCCCGCGGCCGTCCGACATCGGTTCGTCTCCTCGTGCCAGCACGGCAATCGACGCCAGGCGGCGGATCCGTTCGGGCTCGCGCCACTGCTCGAACAGGGCCCACGCATCCATGCCGAGCAGGAGCGTGAGCTCCGCCTGCGGATGCTCGGCCCGGAAGGCCGCCAGCGTGTCAACCGTGAAAGATAACCCGGCCCGCTCGATTTCCGCCCGGCTGACCTGGAAGCCCGGCACCGTGGCCGCCAGACGCTCGGTCATGGCGAGGCGGTGCTCCGCCGAGGCGCCGGCCCGCCCGACCTTGAAGGGCTGGGTGGCGGCGGGCACGAGCCGGACCTGATCGAGGCCGAGCGATTCGGAGGCGTCGATCAGCGGCAGCAGGTGCCCCAGGTGCGGCGGATCGAAGCTCCCGCCGAAGATCCCGAGGCGCACGGCCTCAGGTCCGCGGAGCGTCGGCGGGCGCGGGGGGAGTCGCCGGCGGCCCGGTGGTGGCGGGGGGGGTGTGCGCCGGGGGGGTGGCCGGCGTGGCGGCCGAGGGCGAGGTCGCGACCGTCACGCCGCTGCACGTCGTGCTGACTTCGGCGTCGTTCGGGTAGTGGGCGCGGAGCAGCGCGCAGGTCTCCTGCGCGTCCTCCTTGTACCGGATCGCCTTGTACGAATCCACGAGCCGGAGCTGGGCCAGGCGCGCCGTGGGGCTGGAGGGCCAGCGGGCGACGACGTCCTTGAAGTAGATGATCCCGGAGTCGTACCCACCGCGGCGGAAGTAGTACATCCCGGAGATGTAGTTCTTCTGGGCGAACATCTCCTCGAGCTCGGCCAGCTCCTTCTGCGCCGCCGGAATCAGCGGCGAGGTCGGATACAGGCCCAGCAGGGTCGTGTAGGTCGCGCGCGCGCTCTCGCCGTAGGTCGGGTCGAGGGCGGGCTTGCGCCACATGCGGCGGTAGTCGCGGGCGGCCTGGAGGGCCGCGTCGTCGGCGAGCGAGTCGTCGGGAAAGCTCTCCGCGAGGCGCGAGAAGCTCGTGGCCGCCAGGACCCACTCGCCGCGCTCCTCGTGGGCGCGCGCGAGGTACCAGTGCGCGCGAGGCAGCAGCGTGTCACGGGCGGACAGGTCCGTGGTCAGCTTCTCGAATGCCGCGACGGCGTTGTCCCAGCGACGTGCCTGGAACTCCGCGGTGGCGGCGCGATAGAGCGCCTCGTTGCCCTGGTAGTTGGCAACCTGGAATTCGGGATGACAGGCAGCGGCGGCGAGCAGCAGCAGCGCGAGCAGGACCCGGTTGGATGAGTGCATATCGGGAGGAGATACCCGCAAAAGGGCAAACGGTTCGATCGTAGCCGTGAAAGATACACCTGCCGACCCCGGCCGCGTACTCCCGACGGCCCGCCGACCCTAGCGCCCGGCGGCCGCCGCGGCGTCCGCGGGCGACTGGCGGGCCACCCGCCGGTTCATGAGCGGGCTTCCGACGTACGTGCGGAAGTGGTCGATCGTGCGGGCGAGCCCCTCCCGGACCTGCACCACCGGCTCCCAGCCCAGCGTCTCCCGGGCCCGCGTGATGTCGGGCTTCCGGACCTTCGGGTCGTCCACCGGCAACGGCTCGTGAACGATTGCCGCCGTGGTGCCGGTGAGCTCCACCACCAGGTCCGCCAGCTGGCGCACGGTGTACTCCACCGGGTTGCCGATGTTGGTGGGGTTGTGGTCGCCACGCATGAACAGCCGGTAGATCCCGTCGACCTCGTCGGAGACGTAGCAGAAGCTGCGCGTCTGCGACCCGTCGCCGTAGATGGTCAGCGGCTCTCCCATCAGCGCCTGCACGATGAAGTTGGACACGACGCGGCCGTCGCGCGGACGCATGCGGGGCCCGTAGGTGTTGAAGATGCGGACGATGCGGGTGTCGAGGCCGTGATGGGTATGGTACGCCATCGTCATGGCCTCCGCGAAGCGCTTCGCCTCGTCATAGACACTGCGCGGCCCCACGGGGTTTACGTTGCCCCAGTACTCCTCGCGCTGCGGGTGCACGAGCGGGTCGCCGTACACCTCCGAGGTGGAGGCGATGAAGAACCGCGCCCGGTGCTCGCGGGCGATCTCCAGGGCGTGGTAGGTGCCGAACGACCCGACCTGGAGCGTCTCGATGGGGAGCTCGAGGTAGTCGATGGGGCTGGCGGGCGACGCGAGGTGCAGCACGCCGTCGAGGTTGCCCGGGGCGCGGTACGGGCGATTGATGTCGTGCTCCACGAACTCGAAGCGCGCATCGCCGGCCAGGTGCGCGATGTTGTCGCGGTGCCCCGTGACGAAGTTGTCCAGGCCGAGGACGGTATGCCCTTCCTTCAGGAACAGGTCGGTGAGGTGCGACCCGAGGAAGCCCGCGACTCCGGTGATCAGGACCCTCACGCGACGCTTCCCCGGCCGATGGAATCGTAGGTGAAGCCGAGGCTCCGCATCTTCCGCGCATCGTAGAGGTTGCGCCCGTCCACGATCACCGGGCTCGCGAGCGTGCGACGCATGCGCTCGAAGTCGGGATGGCGGTACTCGTTCCAGTCCGTCACGATCACGAGCGCGTCCGATCCCTCGAGCGCCGCGTAGTTGGACTCGGCATACCGGATCCGGTCGCCGACGCGGCGCTGCGTCTCGTGCATCGCGACGGGATCGTGGGCCACGACGGTGGCGCCGGCGTCGAGCAGCTCCTCGATCAGCACGAGCGCGGGGGCCTCGCGCATGTCGTCGGTGTTCGGCTTGAAGGCGAGGCCCCAGAGCGCGACCTGCTTGCCCTTCACGTCGCCGAGGGTGGCCTTGACCTTCTCGAAGAGACGGTGCTTCTGCGCGTCGTTCGCGTCCTCCACGGACGCCAGCACGCGGAGGGGGACGCCGTACTCCCTGGAGGTGCGCACGAGCGCCTTCACGTCCTTCGGAAAGCACGAGCCGCCATAGCCCGGGCCCGGGAAGAGGAACGCCGGCCCGATGCGCCCATCCGATCCGATGCCCTTGCGCACCTGGTCCACGTCGGCGCCGACGCGCTCGCAGAGGTTCGCGATCTCGTTCATGAAGGAGATGCGCGTGGCGAGCATCGCGTTGGCGGCGTACTTGGTCATCTCCGCCGAGGCGATGTCCATGAAGATGATCGGCTTGCCCGTGCGCACGAACGGCGCGTAGAGCTCCGCCATGACGCTGCGCGCATGGTCGCTGTCCACGCCGATGACCACGCGATCCGGCTTCATGAAGTCGTCGATCGCCGCGCCTTCCTTCAGGAACTCCGGATTGCTGCACATGTGGAACGGAAACTTCGCGTTCTTCGCCACGCAGGCCGCGACCTTCTGGGCCGTTCCCACCGGCACCGTGGACTTGGTGATCACGACCAGCTCGCGCTTCATGTGCAGGCCGATCTGCTCGGCGACGGAGAGCACGTGCCGCAGGTCGGCGGAGCCATCCTCGTCCGGGGGGGTGCCCACGGCGATGAACACCACGTCGGCGCTGGCGATCGCCGAGGGGACGTCCGAGGTGAAGCGGATGCGTTCCTGACTCTGGTTGCGCTCGACGTAGTCGTCGAGGCCAGGCTCGTAGATGGGCAGCACATTCTTCAGCAGCCCGTCGATCTTGGCCTGGTCGACGTCCGCGCACGTGACCGCATTGCCCGTCTCGGCGAGACACGCGCCGACGACGAGCCCGACATACCCTGTACCGATGACCGTGATGTTCACGAATGCGTGTGTTGAGAATGGACTGCGGTGACGCCCCGCAGGCGTCGCGTCTTCACCGCGCGAAGAAGGCGTGCACGCCGGCGACGACCTCGTCGAGCTGGGCGCGCGTCAGCTCGGGATAGATCGGCAGCGACAGCACTTCCTTCGCGGCGCGCTCGCTCTCCGGGCACTGCCCCTCGCGGTAGCCGAGGTACGCGAAGCAGGGCTGCAGGTGCAGCGGGAGGGGATAGTAGATGGAGCTGCCCACGCCAGCGGCCTTGAGCGCGGCCTGGAGGGCATCGCGACGCCCGCCGGCCACCCGCAGCGTGTACTGGTTGAAGATCGACTCGTTCTCGGGTGCCACGTACGGCGTGAGCACCACGCCACGGGCGGCGAGGTCCGCGAAGGCCGCATCGTAGTACGCCGCATTCTCGCGCCGCTTCGCGCTCCAGCCCGCGAGATGCGGCAGCTTGGCCGACAGCACCGCCGCCTGAAGCGCGTCCAGGCGGCTGTTGTAGCCGACCTCGTCGTGGAAGTACTGCTTGGCGCCGCCGTGCACGCGCAGGCGACGCAGCCGCTCGGCGATCGCGTCGTCCTGGGTCACGATCATCCCGCCGTCCCCGTACCCGCCGAGGTTCTTGGAGGGGAAGAAGCTGAACGTCCCGATGGTCGCACGCTCGCCCGCCATCGTCCACTTCCCGTTCACCCGCCGACGCGCGCCGATCGACTGGGCGGCGTCCTCGATGATCGGCAGCCCCGGCACCGCCGCGGCCACCTGCTCGAGCGGCGCCATCTGGCCGAAGAGGTCCACCGGGATGACGGCTTTCGACCGGCTCGTCCGCGCGGCCGCGACCGCGTCGGGGCTGATGTTGAAGGTGCGCGGCTCGATGTCCACGAAGACCGGCGTCGCCCCCACGTTGTGGATCGTCCCCGCCGTCGCGAAGAAGGTGAATGGCGTCGTGATCACCTCGTCGCCCCGCCCGATGTCGAGCGCGCGCATCGCCAGCAGGATCGCGTCGGTCCCGTTGGCACAGCCAATGGCGTGCGCGCTGCTGGAAAGGGTCGCCACCGCCT
>JAQBPZ010000084.1 GCA_028287225.1 Gemmatimonadota bacterium | reverse complement strand
TGACCCATCCGGGGTGGGTGTCGAACTTCCTTCGCGCTGCTCCTCCCTCAACCGGTCCTCATGCAATCTCTCGTCGATCTCTTTCATCAGCTCTCTGACGTCCGGCATCTTGTCCAGGTCGGCGGATACATCGGCCTGACCGCGATCATCTTCGCCGAGACCGGGCTCCTGATCGGATTCTTCCTGCCGGGTGATTCGCTGCTGGTGACGGCTGGCCTGCTGAGCTCCCAACCGGAGTTCGGTCTCAACATGTACGGCCTGGGCGTCATTCTCACGATCGCGGCCATCCTGGGCAATACGGTGGGGTACATGATCGGCCGCTACTCGGGCCCGCGCCTCTTCACGCGGGACGATTCGCTGCTGTTCAAGAAGAAACACCTGTTTGCCGCGCAGGCGTTCTATGAGACCCACGGCGGCAAGACGCTCATCATTGCGCGTTTCATGCCGATCGTGCGCACCTTCGCGCCCGTCGTGGCCGGACTCGCGAAGATGGACTTCAAGCGGTACACGGCCTACAACGTGCTGGGAGCGGTGGCGTGGATCTGGTCGATGCTGCTGATCGGCTACATCCTGGGCCGCTACATCCCGGGGGTGGAGCACCACATCGAGAAGGTGATCCTCCTCGTGATCTTCGTCTCGCTGCTGCCGGGCCTCATCTCGTGGTGGCGCGGCCGATCGACCGCGAATCCCGCCGGCGCGTCGCGCCCCGCGGGCGACGCCTGAACTCTCTGGAGACCGTCATGGCACACACGCTTCCGCCGCTTCCGTATCCCGCCACCGCGCTCGAGCCGCACATCGACGCGCAGACGATGGAGATCCATCACGGGAAGCATCACAACACCTACGTCACGAACCTGAACGCCGCGCTGGAGAAGGCGCCGGAGCTCGCGAACAAGTCGCTCGAGGACCTGCTCCGCGGCATCGACAGCGCCCCCGAGGCGGTGCGCACGGCCATCCGCAACAACGGCGGCGGCCACTGGAACCACTCGCAGTTCTGGCAGTGGATGGCCCCGACCGCCGGCGGCGCGCCCACGGGCAAGCTGGCGGACGCGATCAACAGCGCCTTCGGCGACTTCGAGAAGTTCAAGGAGCAGTTCGCCGCCGCGGGCGCGGCGCGCTTCGGCTCGGGCTGGGTGTGGCTCAACAACGCGGGCGGCAAGCTCACCATCACGAGCTCGCCCAACCAGGACAACCCGCTCATGGAAGGCAAGCCCGCCCCGATCCTCGGCCTCGACGTCTGGGAGCATGCCTACTACCTGAAGTACCAGAACCGCCGGCCGGACTACATGAAGGCGTGGTGGAACGTGGTGAACTGGCCCGAGGTGGCGAAGCGGTTCGGGTGAATGCCTGAACTGCGTTAGCGGTTTGCGGTTGGCGGTGAGCGGTCAGACCTCGGGACGCTTCTACCGCCAACCGCTCACTGCCAACTGCAAACGCCCTTGCCGTTGCCCTTGCCGTCAGCAGACCGGTCAGGCCTCGGGACGCTTCTACCGCCAGCCGCTCACCGCCAACCGCAAACGCCGTTCAGGCCCCTCCCTACTGCGCCGCCTCGCCCTCCAGATACGTATAGCCTTCCAGTCCGGCGACGTAGTCCGCGATGAACGCGTTGGCGTCGGTGCGCGAGAGATGCTTCACCTGCGTCACCTTGCGCCGGAAGGTCTGGAGCAGGTCCGAGGCGCGGAACTGCACGTAGTTCAGCACTTCCGTCACGGTGTCGCCGTGCACGAGGTCCGTGATCTCGTAGCCCTTGTCGGCCAGGCGGATGTGCGCGGCGTTCGTGTCGCCGAACAGGTTGTGGAGGTCGCCCAGGATCTCCTGGTACGCCCCCGTCAGGAAGATGCCGAGCATGTACGGCTCGCCGTCGCGCCATTCGTGCAGCTCGAGCGACGGGTTGCCTTCCTTGTCGCCAACGAACCGGTCGATCTTCCCGTCGGAGTCGCAGGTGATGTCCTGCAGCGTGCCCCGCCGCGTCGGCTCCTCGTTCAGCCGATGGATCGGCATGATCGGAAAGAGCTGGTCGATCGCCCAGCTGTCCGGCAGCGACTGGAAGAGCGAGAAGTTGCAGAAGTAGCGGTCCACCATCGTCGCGTCGAGATCGGCGAGGATGTCCTCGTACTCGTCGCGGTCCGAGTTCACCGCCGCGAAGATCGCATTGATCGTCGCGTGGTACATCTGCTCGGCCACGGCCCGTCCCCGGAGCGTCAGCACTCCGCTCGCGAACAGCTGCTGCGCGCGCTCCTTGTCGAAGGTCACGTCGTGGAAGATCTCCTTGATGCGGCGCTTCTTGGACGTGCCGGTGGAGACCGCCTCGTAATCCTCGTACATCTCGTGCAGGATCGCGTGGTCATCGTCGGAGAGCTTGGGCACCGGCACCTCCACCACGCTCTCCACGTCGATGACCTTGAGCAGGAGCAGGGCGTGGTGCGCGGTCAGCGCGCGGCCCGACTCGCTGATGATGTGCGGCATCGGCAGGTCGAGGTCGCGGCACGACTCCGCCATCGTGTAGATGACGTCGTTCGCGTACTCCTGGAGCGAGTAGTTGACGCTGGCGTTCGACGTGGAGTTGGACCCGTCGTAGTCCACGCCGAGCCCGCCGCCGACGTCCACGTGCGTGACGTCCACGCCGAGCGCCCGGAGCTCGGCATAGAAGCGCGCCACTTCCTGGAGCCCCGCCTTGATGTAGCGGATGTCCGTGATCTGCGAGCCGAGATGGAAGTGGATCAGCTTCACGATGTCGAGCCGGCCGGCGGCGCGCAGCTTGTCCACCGCCTGCATGAGCTGCGCGGCGTTGAGCCCGAACTTCGACTTCTCGCCCCCGCTCTCCTTCCAGCGGCCGTACCCGGTGGACGCGAGCTTGATGCGGATGCCGGCCGTGGGATTGACGCCCAGCTCCTCCGCCACCGCGAGCAGGACGTCGATCTCGCTGAGCTGCTCGATCACGATGAAGACCTGATGGCCGAGCTTCTGCCCCATGAGCGCGAGGCGCATGAACTCCTCGTCCTTGTAGCCGTTGCAG
>JAQBPZ010000073.1 GCA_028287225.1 Gemmatimonadota bacterium | reverse complement strand
ACACAGAGGACATGGAGAACTGCTTCAGGATGTTGCAGTTCTCCGCGTCCTCGCCGTTCCCCTCTGCGCCCTCTGTGTTGAAGCTGTAGTCGGGCCCGGGCGACCGGCGCGCCAGGGCTTATGGATTCACGACGAGTCGCACGGCCCTGCACGCGCGCCCATGCTCCTCGCAGTAGGTGCCGTGCCGGTCATGGAAGACCAGGTGCGTGCCGCCGCCGTCGCCGATGCGCACGCGCCACAGCCGCTCCACGCGCGTGGACCCGCCGAGCGTCGCCTTCGGGTCCAGTGGCTCCACGTGCACCGGCGTCGCGAACAGCTCGGTCTGCGCCTCGTTCGTCCGGCGCCGCGTCATGATGGACCGCCGGCGGGCGGCTAGCTCTCGGCGGGCACGCGCCCGACCATCTCTTCCACCGCCGCGAGGCGCCGGCGCAGCTCGGCGTTCTCCGCGCGCATCGCCGCGATCTCGTCCGTCGCGGGGGGCGCCGTCACCGGCGTCGGCATCATCGTGGGCAGGGTGACCGAGCGCTTGGGCCAGAACGTCTTCAGCACCGCGAACAGCAGCAGCACCAGCAGCGCGATCTGCGCCGACACGCCCTGCCAGCTCGGATACAGGCCAAGCCATTCCACCGCCGGGAATCCCCGGATGGCCGAGAGGGGGATGAGGTTGCCCTCCTGGAGCTCCTTGATCCCCTTGCCCATGAAGACGAACGCCATGTAGTACAGCAGGACGCTCGTGACCGAGAAGAACGGGCGCAGCGGGATCTTCACGCCGAAGCGGTAGAACAGCGTGAACACGATGGCGAGCGCCACGAAGCCGGCGCCGATGCCGAGCGTGAGCGGCAGCACGACGTGCGGCCCCTCGTTGAACAGCGCCTGGTAGAAGAGGGCGGTCTCCGCCCCCTCGCGGTACACGGCGAGGAAGGCGACGAAGGTGAGCGCGCGCCCCCCGCCCTGCTCGAGCGCGGCGCTCACCTTCTCCTTGATGAACTGCTGCCACTTGGCCGCTTCCACCTTGGAGATGAGCCAGTAGCTCACGGAGAAGAGCACCGCGACCGCGAGCAGCAGCGACACGCCTTCCACGAACTCCTTGCTGGCCGGCACCGCGGCGAGCAGCGTGCGCAGGATCACGGCCGTGATGGCGCTCGCCACCACCCCCATGCCGACACCGGCCCAGATGCTGCGCAGCCGGTCGCGATGCCCCGTCTTGACCAGGAACGCGACGATCGCGCCGATCACCAGGATCGCCTCGAAGCCCTCGCGCAGGATGATGAGGAACGACTGCCAGAACGCCTCGATGCCGCTGCCGGGCGGCGCGGTCAGCTTCACCACGGCGGGCAGGCTGGCCTCGATCGCGTCGCGCGCATTCTCCGCGGCGCGCACGTCGTTCGCCCGCACCGCCGCCTTGAACTCGGCGAACATGCGCTCCATGCTCGCGACGAGGCCGGGATTCTTCGCGCGCGTCGTGCGCTCCAGCGGCTCGAACGCGATGTACGCGTCGAACGCCTTGTCGCCCGCGTCGCTCGGGCGGCCGTTCCGCGCCGCGTTCAGCGCCTGCTCCAGCTGCGCCACGACGTTCTTCGCCACCGCTGTGGGGTTGAGGCTGTCGCCCGCCGCGATGGTCACGCTGTTGCGCTCCTTGGAGGGCAGCGAGCGCAGATAGGCCACCACGCTCGTCACCTGCTCGGCCGACAGCTCGGGCGACGGCGGCATCGCGGTGCCCGGCAGCCCCGCATGCACCACCTGCGCGAGCTGCACGTCGCTCCGCTCCATCTGCCATGCCACCGTGCCGATCTCCGGCGGCAGCTTGGTCAGCGCGCGCGCCAGCGTGCCGTCACCAGCGCCCGCGACGCCGTGGCACGAGGCACAGCCGCGGATGAACAGCCCCTCGCCCTCCAGCTCGCGTGCGTGCGTGCTGCGGAGGGAGTTCACGTAGCCCACCACGTTCCAGCGCTGTTCCGAGGTGAGGCTGTTCGCGAAGCCCGGCATGGACGTGCCGGTGATGCCCACGGAGATCACCCGGTACATGAGGCCCGGGGTCACGTCCTGCATGACCGCCGCCGTGCCGATGGCGGGAGGGCGTGGGGCGGTGGAGCCGGCCACCGCCAGTCCGCCCTGGCCCGCGGCGCCATGACAGCTCGCACAGGTGGACTGGAAGATCTGCCGCCCCGCCGCGAGGTCCAGTGCGCCGCGCGGCAGCTCCAGCTTCGCCTCGTTCCCCAGCAGCGCGGCGAACCGCTCCTGGAGCGAGTCGAGCACCCGCGGGGGGCGCTTGGCCTTCACCGCCGCCGAGATGGAATCCAGCAGCGCCCGCGCGGCCGCCGCCTGCGCACCGGGCAGGCGGTCGGCGGCGCTCCGCGCGTCGGTGAGGAAGTCGGTGGCCTCCTGGTATTCCTGCGCGCTGATCAGCCGACCCTGGGCGTCCACCGCCTTCGCGTATTCCTCCACGGCCACGCTCACGACGCTCGCCACGCGGCGCGCAGGGTGCTCCTGCGCCCCCACGGAAACGGCAGCCAGACAGGCGCTCAGCGCCGGGAAGACACACCGGGCGAGAATGGTTCGGATTCCCATAGCCGATAGAAGTTATCGGGATTGCGCGGGCAACGCTACTGGACCGTCGGCCCCTACCGCTCCGCCACCACGAACGCGCATGCCATCGCCTCCGTGTGGGTCAGCGACAGGTGCACGCGCGTCACCCCGAGCTCCGTGGCCCGCTGCTGCGCCCGGCCATGCAGGAGCAGCACCGGGGCGCGCCCCGCGGCCGACACCACCTCCAGCTCCCGCCAGCCGATTGCCCGTGCCAGGTCGTTGCCCGAGAGTGCCTTGAACGCGGCCTCCTTGGCGGCCGCACGGGCCGCGAGCTGGCGCGCGGGCTCGCGATGAGTAGCCGCGTACGCGCGCTCGCCTTCCGTGAACAGCCGCGCGAGCGCGCGGTCGCCCTTCCGCTCCAGCAGGCGGCGCATGCGCTCCACCTCCACCAGGTCCACTCCCACGCCCACGATCATCGCGCGGGGCCGGAGCGCCGGCGGAACCAGCCGCGGCCCGGGGCGGCCGGCTCGTCGAACCGCTCGCCCAGGACGGCGGCGAGCTCCTGGCAGGCGGCATCGGCGGCACTGAACACCCGCCGAAGCTGGTCGATCCACCGCCCCCACTCGGGAGAATG
>JAQBPZ010000385.1 GCA_028287225.1 Gemmatimonadota bacterium | reverse complement strand
GGCTCCCCTGCCCTTCGCCCGCGACCTGCTGCCGCGGGAGCCGGTGCTTCGCTCGGCGATCGAGCAGGCGATGGGCGGGTACAGCACGTCGGCCGTGGAGGCCACGCTGAACGACCGCACGATCACCGTGGCCTCCACCCCGCTGCCGACGAACGGCGCCGTGATCACGGTGCTGGACCTCACGGTGCTGCGACGGCTGGAGACGATCCGGCGGGACTTCGTGGCCAACGTGAGCCACGAGCTCAAGACACCCCTCACCGCGGTGAGCGGGTACGCGGAGACGCTGCTGGACGACAGCATCGAGCCCGCGCAGCGCCGCCGGTTCACCGAGACGATCCGCGACAACGCGCTGCGCATGCAGCGCATCGTCGACGACCTGCTCGACCTCTCGCGGATCGAGAGCGGCGGGTGGCGGCCGCGGATCGGGCCGGTGGACGTCGTTGCCGTGGTGCACGAGGTGTTCAGCGCCGCACAGGGTGCCGCCGAGCGCGCGGGCCTGGCGCTGCGGTCCGAGATCGCGCCCGACGCGACGCAGCTGCGCGCCGACCCCACGGCCTTCCGGCAGATCCTCACGAACCTGGTGGAGAACGCGGTGCGGTACACGCGGCAGGGCAGCGTCACGCTGCGGACGCGACGCGCCGGCGCCGGCGTGTGGGTGGACGTGATCGACACCGGCGTGGGGATCGCACCGGAGCACCTTCCCCGCATCTTCGAGCGCTTCTACCGTGTCGACGCCGGCCGCTCGCGCGTGGAGGGGGGCACGGGACTCGGCCTGGCGATCGTCCGCCACCTCGCCGACGCGCATGGCGGCCGGGTGGAATCGTCGAGCGAGGTGGGACGCGGGACCACGATCAGCGTGTTCTTTCCGGAGAGGGCGCCCGATCGCTGACTGCGGCTCGTGCGCAGCCGGACCGCTCCTCCGTTACACGTTCGTACCGCGCCGCTCGTTCGTTCGTGGCGTGCCCGCTCGATCTTCCGGTCACCCTCTCACGATGGTGTGACATGATGGACCGACTGCAGTACGAGATCGAGATCAGCGGCAGCGCCGCAACCCTGTACCTCGCCGGCCGGATGGAGATGACGGACGTGCCCTTCCTGCGGGTGCTCTGCGCCACCCTTCCCTCCTTCGTCCGCATGCTCCGGGTGGACCTGCTCGCCATCCGCTCACCGTCCCCCGACGTCACGGTCGCCGTGCGGGACATCCTCCATGCGTGGCGCAGCCAGCGCCGCGGGGAGTTCCAGCTCTCGATCCGCAGCTCGCACCTGGCGGCGACCGGTCACGGACACGCTGACGACAGGGCGATCGCGGTGGTGGGTGGCACGCCGTGCAACAGTGACGCGCTGATGGCGACGTACCTCTGATCGCGCGCGGAGGGTATGCAGAGCAAGGAAGCCGCCCCGGAAAGTCCCGGGGCGGCTTCGTCGTTCAGCGGTTCGTGCGGAGCTACCGGCCAGCAGCGGCGGTGGTGCCGAGGCTGCGGAGGAGCTGCTTCGCCATGGCGGGTGGGAGCGGTGCGTAGTCCAGCGCCGCCGCCGACTTCTCGCCCTCGACGAGCGCCCAGCGCACGAAGTCCGTCACCTTCCTGCCCTTGGATTCGTCGGCCGGGTGGCGATACACGAGCAGCCAGGTGAAGCTGGAGATCGGGTACGCGCCCTTGCCCGCCGCGTTCACGATGGAGACGCGATAATCGGTATTGGCCGGCAGCCTGGCGGCCGCCGCGGCGGCGGTGACGGCGGCGATCGTCGGCGTGACGTACTGTCCGGCCGCATTGCGGATGTCGGCATAGGCGAGCTTGTTCTGCTTCGCGTAGGCCAGCTCCACGTAGCCGATGGAGCCGGGCAGCTGCTTCACCTGTCCGGCGACCCCCTCGTTCCCCTTGCCACCGAGGCCCACGGGCCACTGCACGTCCTTGCCGCGGCCGGGCTTCGCGGCCCAGTCGCTGCTGGCGCTCGAGAGATAGTCGGTGAACACGAAGCTCGTGCCCGATCCATCCGAGCGATGCACCACGAGAATGTCGCTCGCCGGCAGGTGTGCCCCGGGATTGAGCGCAGCGATGCGCGGGTCGCTCCAGCGCGTCACCTTGCCCAGGAAGATGCTGGCGAGCGTCGGCCCGTCGAGCCGCAGGGGACGCTTCAGCTCGGGGATGTTGTAGGTGACCACCACTGCGCCAAGCACGGTCGGGATGTGCAGCACTTCACCGCCCTTCGCCTTCGCCAGCTCGGCGTCGGACATCGGGGCGTCCGTGGCGCCGAAGTCCACCGTCTGCTCGCTGAGCTGCCGGATGCCGCCGCCGGAGCCGATCGGCTGGTAGTTGATCTTCACGCCGGTGGCCTTCGCGTAGTCCGAGAACCAGCGGCTGTAGATGGGATAGGGAAAGGTCGCACCGGCGCCGGTAATGTCCTGCGCCGCGGCGGGCGCAACGAGCGCGGTGGTGAGGACGGTGGCAAGGATGGCCCTGATGAACAGCTTCACGCGTGAGCTCCTGATGGGAGGGAGGATCGGAGGTGCACACGAAAGCTCGGCCCGCCACATCATGAACGGATCGCGGCGCCGTAACGGAGTCGTCACGGCGCCGCGAACCACCCTGTCCTGCTCCGGGCTCAGAACCCGATGCTGAAGTGTGCGAAGTATCCCTTGGACTGCGTGGGCGGGGTGTTCGAGAGCCCGTTGTTCGACGCGAGCGACTCCTGATAGTCGGCCGCGAAGGTCACGCGTGGGTTCACGTCGTACGAGACGCCGCTGATGATGACGTGGTACGCGTTGTCCGTGGAGATCGGCGTCGTGATGTTCTCGGAGCTGGCCGTGGGGTTCACGTGGTCGTATCGCGCGACGATGGCGAAGGGCGACCGGCCGGTGCCGTTCGTGAACGCGAAGGGCCGGAGGATCGTGAAGGCGGAGAGAAGCCGTCCGCTGACGCTGCCCGCGCTGCGCGGTGATGCGAGGGTGTTCGCGCCCACGTCCACGCCGTCCCTGCGATGCGCCCATTCCGCGGCGAGCACGAGGCGCGGATCGCGGATCCCGGCGAACAGGCCGTAGCGCGTGCGATCCAGCGCTTCACCCACCGCGCCGACCTGCCCGGTGCCGCCGTTCACGAACTGGCTCGCGAGCGCGCCCTTGTAGATCCATGGTGAGATCGTGAACGTCTGGAGCAGCCCGGCGTCCGCATGACTCGCGAGCGGCGTGAGCGACACACGGAGCGCGTAGTCCTTGAAGCGGTCGCGCTCGCGCGACGTATAGCTGCTGCCGTTCACGATGGTCGCGTACACTTCACCGAGGCGGTTCGGCAGCGTTGAGCCCGCGGCGATGCCGGCGTCGGCCGAGGAGAAGTATCCCGCGCGCTCCACCGCGGTCTGGCTGAGGTAGCGTGGCCAGAAGCTCTCGACGTGCTCGATCAGCACGTTCTGGAGGATGCCGAGGCGGCCGAGGTACTGCACGCCGCTCGCCGACTTCGTGCCGTCGTACTGGAGGTAGGCATACTTCGCGCGGATCGTGTACGCGTTGACGGTGTTCTCCGTCGACTGGTACACGTCGGTCGTCACCCGGACGCTCATCTGGTTCCCGACCGGGGCGCGGAAGTTCAGGTACGCGCGATCCAGGATGAAGCCGTTGTCGGCCTGGTTGTTGAGCTGGTTCGGTGTGGTGGACGGTGTGAAGTTGTAGCTGCCGAAGATCAGGCCCGACACGGAGAGCGCGGTCGGGGCCGGCGAGGGAGCAGTGGCAGGGCGGCGCGTGGTATCCGGGGTGGCCGTCGTCTGGGCGACGAGCGGGGCGGCAGCAAGCGTCAGTGCAAGGACTAGCAGCGACGAGGTACGTGCGCGGGGCATCGAGGGCTCGTTGGGAGGAAAGAAAAGGGAACACCGGCGCCCGCGGCGGTCAGCGGGCGACGCGATGAAGTTGGGCGGGCCGCGTCACGGACGGAACCTCGCTCCGTTGCGGTTCTGTAACGGCGGCGCCGATCGCGGCGCGAGGCCGTGACCAGACCGTTACATGCGCCAGCCCCAACCGATACATGCGCAGCAGAGGTTCATGGTGTCCATGACTCCCTCATCCCGCGACGGGCTCGTCCCAACGCCGCACGCCGCCCCGATGCCCGGCCTCGTCACCGCGCCGGCACCGGTGCCGGGCAGCGCGGCCCCGCTGAGGCGCCTGCTGCCATCGATCCAGGGCTCGGTGGTGGCGGACCGCGTCTATCGCGCGCTGATCCTCGGGTGCGCCATCGCGGTACCGGTGCTGCTGCTCCTGATCCTCACCGAGGTGGGCGTGGCCGGCTGGCCCGCGCTGCGGCAGTTCGGGGTCGGCTTCCTGACCTCCAGCGTGTGGGACCCCGTCGCGGGCGAGTTCGGCGCCGCGCCGGCCATCGCCGGCACCCTCCTGACCTCGATCATCGCGCTCCTGCTCGCGACCCCGCTCGCGCTGGGCGGGGCGATCTTCCTCTCGGAGTTCTGCCCGGGCTGGCTGCGGCAGCCGCTCTCCTTCCTCATCGACCTCCTCGCGGCGGTCCCGAGCGTGGTCTTCGGGCTGTGGGGGGTGTTCTTCCTCGTGCCGCTGCTCCGGGAGCACCTGATGCCCTTCCTGCGGGACACCCTGCACCTGGGCGCCACGCCGTTCTTCGCGGGGCCGGCCTACGGGCCGAGCGTGCTGGCCGCCGGGCTGATCCTGGCGATCATGGTGCTGCCGTACATCGCGGCCGTCAGCCGCGAGGTGCTCGCCGCCGTGCCGCGCTCGCAGCGCGAGGCGGCGCTGGCGCTCGGGGCCACCCGCTGGGAGACGATCACCGGCGCGGTGCTGCCCTACGCCCGCACCGGCATCTTCGGCGGCGTGATCCTGGGCCTCGGACGCGCGCTCGGCGAGACCATGGCCGTCACGATGCTGATCGGGAACCGGCACGAGCTCTCCGCGTCGCTGTTCGCGCCAGGATACACGATGGCGTCGCTCATCGCCAACGAGTTCTCCGAGGCGACGAGCGACCTCCACCTCTCCGCGCTGATGGCGGTGGGCTTCGTGCTGCTCATGCTGACGCTGCTCGTGAACGGCGCGGCCCGCTGGCTGGTGCGGCGCGTGGGCAGCGAGGGACGCTCGTGAGCGCGCCGGCCGTCCGCGCG
>JAQBPZ010000004.1 GCA_028287225.1 Gemmatimonadota bacterium | reverse complement strand
CGGCGTACGAGAGCACCGGGATGGACGCGGGCACGCTGCTGCCGCCCTCCGCCCACCGCGCGCGGATCAGCCGCTCGGCCAGCCTGGTGACGTCGGCCTGCGCGACGAACGACGCCTCGATGTCGATCTGCGTGAACTCGGGCTGCCGGTCGGCGCGCAGGTCCTCGTCGCGGAAGCAGCGCGCGACCTGGAAGTAGCGGTCGTACCCGGACATCATGAGCAGCTGCTTGTAGATCTGCGGCGATTGCGGGAGCGCGTAGAACTCGCCCGCGTGCACGCGGCTGGGCACGAGGTAGTCGCGCGCGCCCTCCGGCGTCGGCTTGGTGAGGATCGGCGTCTCGATCTCGAAGAAGCCGGCGTCGCTCAGGAAGCGGCGCGTGCACTGCAGCAGCCGGTGCCGCAGCATCAGGTTGCGCTGGAGCTCGTCGCGGCGAAGGTCCAGGAACCGGTAGCGCAGCCGCAGCTCCTCCGCCGCGAGCTGCTCGCCCTTGCCCCGCGCCACGGGAATGGCGGGCGTCTCCGCCGGTCCCACGATGCGCAGCTCGGTGGCGCGCACCTCGATGTCCCCGGTGGCCAGGTCCGGATTGCGCATGCTGCCCGGACGCTCGGTGACCACGCCCTCCACGAGCACCACCGTCTCGGCGCCGAGTGCCGAGGCCCGCGCCGCGAGGTCCGCGCCGGTGACGGAGGGGTCGAACGACACCTGGACGATGCCCGCGCGATCGCGGAGGTCCACGAACACCAGCCCACCCAGGTCTCGCGCCCGGTGTACCCACCCGCCCAGCCGGACGGTCGTGCCGGCGTGCTCGGCGCGCAATGCGCCGCAGAGATGCGTTCGGTGAGTCGTCGCGAGGTCGGTGTCGGTCATCAGGTGCGTGAAAAGCGAAAAAGGGCGGAAGGACCGAGCACGATCCGTCCGCGGACGTCGAGCCGAAAGCTAGCGCGCTCCGGGGGCTGATGGTAGGCGCGGCGTTGCTTCGATGGCCAAAACCGGCTAAGTTAAGTGTATGCGGCGCATGACCTTCGCCGCCTGCGCCCGACCACGGCCGCAGCCTGCGAGCCAAGGGACCGTACAGCATGACCGAGCGCGAGAACCTCCTGAACCTCACCCCCGACGACGCGGAGGCGCGCCTTGCCGCCGCGATGGCGGAGCTCGGCCAGCCGAGCTATCGCGTGGGCCAGGTCGCTCGGCGGCTGTGGGCCAACCCCGTCCGCTCGTTCGACGACATGACCGAGCTCCCCGCGGCACTGCGGGCGGCGCTCGCCGAACGCTTCGAGCTGCCGCGTCTCGAGCTGACGTTCAGCCAGCAGTCCACCGACGGCACGCGGAAGTTCCTCTTCCGCCTCCGGGACGGCGAGGCGATCGAGACGGTCGCGATTCCCGACGGGAACCGCGTGACCCTCTGCATCTCGTCGCAGGCCGGCTGCGCGCTGCGCTGCGCCTTCTGCGCCACCGGCGCGATGGGGTTCAGCCGCAACCTCGAGGTGCACGAGATCGCCGGCCAGGTGCGCGAGATGCGCCTGCTGGACGAGCCGATCGCGATCACGAACATCGTGTTCATGGGCATGGGCGAGCCGCTCATGAACTGGAAGGCGGTGGACCCGACGCTGACGCTGCTGAACGATCCGCGCGCGCTCGGGATCGGCGCACGGCACATCACCGTCTCCACCGTCGGCATCCTGCCGGGGATCGTCGCGCTGGGCAAGCGGCCGGAGCAGTTCCGCCTCGCGATCTCCATCCACGCGCCCAGCGACGAGCTGCGCCAGCAGCTCATGCCGATCAACACCAAGTATCCGCTTGCCGACGTCATCGAGGCGGCCAAGGTGTTCGACCGGCGCGTGACCTTCGAGTACGTGATGCTGGGCGGCGTGAACGACGGCGTGGAGCAGGCGCGCGCCCTCGGCCAGCTCGCGCGCGACTGTGCGGCGTTCGTGAACCTCATTCCGCTGCATCCGGGCGGGTCGCAGGGCTTCGTGCCCACCTCCGGCAACGAGATCTCGCGCTTCGCGCGCCTGCTGCGCGATCGCGGCGTGGAGGTCGCGGTGCGGAAGAGCCGCGGCATCGACATCGCCGCGGCGTGCGGACAGCTACGGGTAGAGCGGCTGGGCCGGCGGACGCCAAAGACTGCCGACCAGCACGGTGATGTCCAGGTAGCGTGAGGTGTCCGGCCGGGCCACGGCCCGTGCCACTCCCATCACCGTCGCCACCTGGGCCGCCCAGTCGGGATGTCCCGAGCGGTCCAGCACCAGCGTGGTGTCACGCGTGGGCGTCGTGGTGCCCATCTCCACCACATCGAAGCCGCGGTCGCGCAGCATGCGGGTGGCCCGCCGCGCGAGGCCGCGCGTGCGCGTGGTGTTGAGCACCTGCACGCGGATGCGCACGCCCTCCGGCGCCCGCGGCAGGTCGGCCGCCTGGCCGAGACCGAGGACCGGGATCACCGTGGCCGCGCCCTGACGCGCGCGGAGCACCCAGGCGCCGCCGGCCAGCATCACGAGCACCAGGAGCAGCACGGCGCCGGTCCGGAGCCCCTTCATCGGACGGAGTTCCAGAGGGCCACGGCCTGCGGATAGAGCCGCATGCCCTCGCGGAGCGACCACTCCAGGCGTGCCCGAAGCACCTGCCGGAACGTCGCGTCGAAGTCGTGCGGCACCTGGGCGGCGAGGAACGCGCGATCGGCGCGCGAGAACTTGCGGCCGGGCTCCAGGTAGTCGGCCATGTAGAGCGCGCGGCCCAGGCGTCCCCACTGCCCGGAGCCCACGGTGTGGTAGCGCACCGCATCGAGGAGCTCCACGCGGGTCTCGCCATCGCGGCGCAGTCGCTCCGCCGCCGCGGGCCCATGCAGCATCTCCACGGTGAAGTCGGGGTGGTCGCCGGCGAGGGCGCGAAGCAGCGGCTCGTCGGCGTCGCGCAGGGCGTCGTGCAGCCGCCCCGCGTCGTGCCAGGCGTCGGCTTCGGCGGCCGGCAGGTGCAGCGCGCGTGCCCACACATCGAGCAGCGCCGTGACGCGCTCGATGTGCGCCCGCCGCTTCTCGCTCACGCACGCCCACCGCGGCAGCATCACCGGCGCGCTCATGCGGCCGCCGCGAGCAGGCCGTCCAGCTGGGCGATCTCGCGCTGCCAGAACGCGCGCGACGCGATGCCCGGATGCGGAAGCGTCAGCGTGGCCAGCGTCGCCCGCCGCTCGCCATGGCGCACGATGTCCAGGTCGATCGTGCGCGCGCCCCAGCGGGCGCGGCGCACGCGGCCGAGGGACCGCTCGATACGCTGCAGCTCGGCGAGGAGCGGCAGCGGGGCGATGGACGTGCGGAGCGCGACCATCTGGTTGAGGTACGGGCCCTGCGCCGACCACCCGAAGGGGGCGGTCTCCTCCACGGCGGACGCCGCGACGAGACGCGTTCCGCGCAGGAGGGCAAGTGCGTTGCGCGCCGACGCGAGGTACGCGGCGCGATCGCCGAGGTTGGAGCCCAGCGCGACGAGCACGACGTCAGTCATTGGCGCCCTCGACGGACACTTCCGCGTACGCGAGCGGGCCGGGGAGCGCCACGTGCGGCTTGCGCACCGCCACGCGGGCCCAGGCGACCCCGGGAAGCGCGAGCGTGCGCGTGAGCACGTCGTCGGCCACCTGCTCGAGATATTCGAGCGGGCCGCCCGTGACGGCTGCCGTCACCAGGGCATGCAGGTCGCGGTAGTCGAGCACCGCGCCGCCGGCGCCCGCGAGGCGCACGCGGAGGTCCACCTCGAGCGGCTGCGGGATGCTGCGCTCGTGCGGCAGGACGCCCACGAGCACGTGGAAGCGCATGCCGGCGAGCACGATCTCGGTGGTCCGACGGAGGGGGGACGGCACCCGGGGGAAGCTATTTTCCACGCGCGAGCCGGTCAATCGACGTCAGCCGACGCTCGTGATGCGCCGCGTGAGCTCGTCGAGGTAGGAGGCGACGCCGCGCAGCTCGTGCGTGGCGCCCTCGAGCTCGCGCAGCGCGGCCGCCTGCTCACGCGCGCTCGTGGTCACCTGCTCCGCCCCGACCCGGTTGCGGCCGGAGATGGTGGCGATGCGCCGCACCCGGTCGCTGAGGTTCGCGAAGGCGAGCTCCTGCTCGCGTGACGTGGAGGCGATGCGCTGCGCGCCGGTGGCCGCGAGCGCGGTGGCATCCACGATCAGGTCGAGTGCCTCCCGCGCGGACTGGGAGAGCGTTTCCACGTCCTGCACGATGGTCTCGCCGCGCGACATCTGGAACGCGACGCGCCGCATCTGCTCCTCGAAGGCGCCCACGATGTCCCCCGCCTGGTCGCTGGCGCGCGCGCTCTGCACCGCCAGCTTGCGCACCTCGTCGGCGACGACGGCGAAGCCCTTGCCGTGCAGCCCGGCGCGCGCCGCCTCGATGGCCGCGTTGAGCGCCAGGAGGTTGGTCTGGTCGGCGAGCTCGCGGATCACCGCGATGAATCCGGTGATGCTTCGCACGCTTTCGGACAGCGTCGCGATCTGCGAGCCGCTCTCGCCCACGAATGTCTTGGCGCCGACCAGGCGCTCGATCGCGGTGGCAATGGTGTGCCGGTGCTCGGTGGCGATCTCCGTGGCGCGCTGGCTGGCCTCGGCCGCCGCCACGCCGTCGCGCACGACGTCCTGCGTGGCGGCATGCAGCGTCTGGGTGACCTCGAGCGAGCGCCCGACCTGCTCGCCCTCCTCCGCGATGCCCCGCGTGATGTCGCCGATGGTGCGCGCCACCGACTCGCCGCCACCGCGCAGCGCGCGCGCCGACGTGGTGAGGGTGTCGAGCTGCGAGCTCACCCGGGTCATCGCCTCGAGGAGGGGACGGCGCAGGTCGTGGATGTGCAGCGTGGTGGCGAGCTGGTTGGCGAAGCGCCGGATCAGCCCCACCTCCTTCTCGGTGTACGCATCGGGCTTGTGGTGCTCCAGCTCCAGCATCCCCACGGTGCGGTCGCCGAACCGGAGCGGGAGCACGATGACGCTGCGCGCCCGCGAGAGGCCCGGCTCGATGCGGGCGTCGCGGAGGATGTCCTGCACCCGGACCACCTCGCCCAGGCGGAGCGCTTCGGCCCGCAGCGGCGCGAACGCCGGGTCGGGCGCCTGCGGCGGGTCCACGTAGCCTTCGCCGTTCCAGACCGTGCGGAGCACGCCGTCGTCCAGCCGCGCGATGCGGAACTGCTGCCAGTCCACCAGCCGGTGCGCCAGCTCCTGGATGCGCCGGAACGCGTCGCCGATGTCGACGTCCGACGACACGATCTGCTCCATCGCCAGGATCTTGTTGAGCTCTTCCGCCGCGATCGACTCCTCGAGGATGCGCTTGACCAGCAGGCCGGCTCCCGCCACCACCACGCCGACGACCGCCCAGCCGCCGACGCCGAAGTTCGTCACGGTCAGCAGCATCACGCCCACCGCGATCGTGCTCGCGCCGAAGGCGATCACCTCGTAGCGGAGAATGAGCGACTTCTCCTCGTCCAGCAGCTTGTTGCGCAGGATGAGGGTGAAGTACAGCAGCAGCCGGCTCGTCAGGAAGTACGCGAACACGAACAGCGCCAGCGCCGGGAGGGTATCCGCGGTCACGCCGGTGTCGGAACCGCCGAGCACGTGCGCCGCCCATGCGAACACGCCGTAGGCGCTCACGAGCGACACCACCTCGCGCCCCGCGTTGATCCACGAGACCTGCGCGCCCTTGCGCAGCACGAACCGGTCGGCCAGGACCACGCCCAACCACAGCGCCAGCGCCGTGGCGGGGGCCCCGATCATCAGCGCCCCGCCCACGGCCGGAATCGCCAGCAGGTTGAGCGCACCGTACTTGGTGAGCGGGATCTGGTTGAGGCGCATGGCGACGACCATCGCCAGCAGCCCCAGCGTGCCCCACGGCTGGCTCACCCACCGGAGGTCCCTCGCCAGCACGGCCACGAGGAGCACGACGCCGAGCGTGCCGATCGCCCGGGCGTACGCCGTGAGGAACCGGTTCATGTCAGGCGTCGTCGATTGCGGCGCGCAGCGAGCGGGCGAGCGAGAGCGCGGCGTCCACGCTCTCGTCGGCCGCGCGCACGATGGCGCTGCCCACCACCACGCCGTCGGCCAGGCGGGCCACCGCGCGCGCCTGCTCCGGCTTCGAGATGCCGAAGCCGATGCAGAGCGGCAGCGACGTCGCGGCGCGGAGACGCGCAGCGGTCTCCGGAAGCTCCGGCGGCAGGTCGCTGCGCTCGCCGGTCACGCCGAGGCGGCTGATGAGGTAGACGAACCCGCGGCCCGTGCGCGCGATCTCGCCCATGCGCGACGCCGGCGTGGTGGGCGCCACGAGGCGGATGAAGTCGAGCGGGCCATCGGCGAACCAGGCTTCGCGCGCGCGGTCGGCGCCGAGCGGGAGGTCCGTGACGAGCACGCCGTGCGCCCCCGCGTCGGCGGCGCGGCGCAGCGCGTCGTCGCCCCCGCGAAGCAGCGGGTTCAGGTAGCTGAACAGGACCACGGGAATCTTCAGCGCGGCCTCGTGGATGATCTCCAGCACCTGGTCGAACCGGATGCCCTGGTCCAGCGCCTTCTGCGAGCTCGCCTGGATCACCGCGCCATCGGCGAGCGGGTCGGAGAAGGGCACGCCCACCTCCACCACGTCGGCGCCGGCGGCCTCCAGCCCCTGGAGCAGCGCGACGCTGCGCGCCCGGTCCGGATGGCCGGCCGTGACGTACGGCACGAAGGCGCGCCGCCCTTCCGCGGCGAGCTGCGCGAACCGCTGCGCGATGCGGTCAGAGGAAATAGTCGCCGATCCTGATCCCATACCGTTCCGCGTTCTCCGTCTTGATGATCGTGCGCAGGAATACGCCGTCGGCGCCCTGCTCGGCGAGGTCCACGAGGAACCCCGGATTCAACAGGTTGCTGCGCTCGTCGCTGATGATGCGCACGATCGGTCGTGACAGCATCTCGGGCACCGGGTTGGTCGCATGCACCACCCCGAGCTCGAAGGTATCCAGGATGACCAGCGTGCCCACGGGATAGACGCCCGTGAGGTTCATGAACGCCTTCACCACCACGGGGTCCATTCCGCGGCGCGGGTTGTCCCGCATCTCCATCATCACCTGCGCCGGGTTCAGCGGCGTGGTCTGATAGGAGCGGCGCGACGTCGCGGCGTCGAAGCCGTCGGCCACCGCGACGATCTTGCTGAACACGCTCATCGTGCGAGGCCGGATCGGGCGCGGATAGCCGGTGAGGTCGATCTTCATGTGATGCTCGTGCGCCACGACCATCGCGCGGTACGGCAGGTCCTGCTGCCCGCGCAGCTGGAAGAGCGCGAGCGCGCCGAGCCACGGGTGCGCGGCCACCAGGCGCCACTCGTCGTCGGTGAGGCCGCTCGCCTTGTTGATGACCTCCGCGGGCACGCGCGACTTGCCGATGTCGTGGAACAGCGCCGCCATCCCCAGGTCGTAGAGCTGCACCTTGCCGAAGCCGAGGCGCTTGCCGAGCGCCACCGAGAAGATGCAGACGTTCACGCTGTGGGTGAACGTGTACTCATCGTAGTCGCGGATGGTCGTCAGGCCGATCAGCGAGGCTTCCTCGTTGAGGATCTGATCGACGATGCCCTGTACCACGCGCTTGATCTTCTTGATGTTGGCACTGCGGCCCATGCGCACGGAGGTCATCAGGTCCTTGGTGACCGCCACGGACTGCGCATACGTCTTCTTCGCGAGCTCCTTGGACTTCTCGCGCGTCTCGGACGCCTCGGGCTCCTCGGCGGGCGGCCCGACCTCGAACGCGTGCAGCTGCTGCTCGTGCAGCTTTCTCTGCAGCGTCTCCAGCCGCACCGCGGGCGGATCGTTCGAGGGGAGCAGGAGCAGCGCGAGGAACCGCGACCAGTCGCGCGGCGGGATGGCCTCGTGGATGTGCAGCGAGCCGATGCCGAGGGACCGGAACACCGAGAGCAGGTGGCTGAAGCTCGCGTAGTTGTCGAGGTCGAGCCGCAGCCGCACGGTATTGATGAAGACGAACTCGCCGGAGACGCGGATCTCGAGCTCGTCCTCGTTCGTGAGGAGCTCCGCGCCGAGGCTCGCGAGCTCCTGCGCCGACCGCACGACCGCCGCGTTCTCCAGCGGGTACAGGCGGATGGCGCGCAGGGCGGTGTAGAACGCCAGGATGAACCCCTTCCCGGTGCGTCGCACGCGCGCGTCGTCGGACGCGCCCACGGAGGCGGATGCGCGCGGGGGCGTGCCGGGCACCGGCTGCGGCGGGGGGAAGCCAGCGGACCGAGTGGGATCGCTCATGCCGGACCTCCCCGTAGAGCGCGGGTCACCGCGGCACGCACCACGACGTCCTTCTCCGCCGCCGACTTCCGCAGCGCCTCCTGGGCGGCCGGCGAGCCGACGCGGCCGAGCGCGATGGCGGCGCAGGCGCGCAGCTCCGAATCCTCGCGGCGGCCGAACAGCGACTTGCCGTTCAGCGTCGCGTCGAGACCGGCGACGCCCGCATCACCGCACAGCGCGCCGTACGCCTCGAACACCGCCATCTTCTCGCTGAGATCGGCCTCCCGGATCGACTTGCCTCGCACGATGGACTCGAGGCGGGGGAGCACGGGACGGTAGGCGCGGCTCTGGAGCGCGCGCACCGCGGCCACCCGCACGTCGCG
>JAQBPZ010000373.1 GCA_028287225.1 Gemmatimonadota bacterium | reverse complement strand
GCATGGAGACCGAGCGCACGCGACTGCTCGAGCGTCGCATGGAGACGGACCCCGAGGTGATCGCGCTCTCGAAGAGCATCGTCGACGTGGAGGGCCAGCTGCTCCCCCTGGCGCGCTCGTACCAGGCGTCGCTCCGCAAGCAGAAGCAGGAGATCGGCTCGCAGCTGGCGGTGATGACCGCGCGCCTCGATGCCTTCCCCGGCAACGCCGAGCAGGGTGGTCGCCTGCTGCGCGAGGTCAAGCGCCTGAGCGCGACGCAGACCGCGCTGCGCACGCAGCTGGTGCAGGCGCAGCTGAACACGGTGGCCGAGGGCGGCGACGTGCGCGGGCTCGACGTTGCGCGCGTGCCGCGCAAGGTGTTCTTCCCCGACCCGGTCCTCACCGCGGGGGTGGGTCTCGGTGCCGGGCTGATCGTGGGAATCCTCCTGGCGCTGGTCGGAGGGTCGCACGGCCGGTACTTCGAGGACCAGTACGCGATCGAGCGCTCCCTCGGCGTGCCGGCGCTCCGGTTCGACCCGCGCACGCCGCTGCTGATGGCGGGACGCGCAGCGGTGCGCACCGTGCTCCTGATTCCGGTGGAGCCGGGGGTGGAGACCGCGCGCGTGGCCGAACGTCTGGCCGACACCGCGCTGGCGCGCGGCGAGACCGCCACCATCCTCGATCTCACGGGACCGCCGTCGCCGGCGCCGGTGGGGGCGAGCATCGGCGGGATCATCGCGCGCATGGAAAAGGAGCACGGGCTCGTGGTGGTGCGGCTGCCCGGGCTCGCCGCCGATTCCACCGCGGCGGCGCTGAGCGACTCGCGCGCCGTGCTGCTCGTCGCCCCGTCGCGCCGGGTGAACCGCCGTGAGCTGGTGGGCGCGCTGGATACGCTCCGGCGCCTGGACATCCCGTGCGCCGGCGTCGTGCTGAGCGATGGGGACGCGCGTGGCGCACTCGCGGGATAGCGCCATCGTGGCACGGGGCGCCATCGCGCGTCCCGATGCGCCAGTGGTGCGTCCCACGCCGAGGATCGTGCCGGCGCGCGCGGCGCTGCCCGTCTGGCACTTCCGGCCGCTGCTCGTCGTCCGCATCGCCGTGCTCATGATCCTCGTCGGACAGCTCGGGCGTGTCCCGGTGCTGTCGACCGGGGCGAGCGAGGCGCCCCTGCTCGTCAACGACCTGTTCGTCATGGCGCTGCTCGGCGTCGGGCTGGTCACCGCCCTGGCGTCGCGGCAGTTCCTCATCGACTGGGTGGGGGGACTCGGGCTCCTCTTCATCTCGGTCGGGGCGATCTCGGCGATCCTCGCCATCCCGCGCTTCGGGCTGGACGGGCTCCAGCTCGTGATCAGCCTCGCGTATCTCGCCCGGTGGAGCGTGTACTTCGGCACCTACCTCGTGGTGATCAACGTGGTGCGCGCCGGGGACGTGCAGGCGGTGTGGAAGGCGCTCGAGACGATGATCCTCATCTTCGCCGCGTTCGGGATCGTGCAGTCGATCTTCCTCCCGCACTTCGCGCAGCTCGTGTATCCCGAGTCACGCGTGTACCAGGACTGGGACGAGCAGGGGCATCGGCTCGTGTCCACGGTGCTCGAGCCCAACATCGCCGGCTCGATGATCCTGCTCGTGCTGCTGATTCACCTGGCGCAGCTCGCGTCGGGCGAGCGGCTGCCGTTCTGGAAGCCGCTCCTGCTGTTCGCCGCCCTGGTGGCGTCCCTCTCGCGCAGCTCCTTCCTGGGGCTCATGCTCGGCGGCCTGCTGATCATCAGCATCCACGGCGTGTCGCGGCGGCTCATGAAAGTGGGCGGTGGCGTGCTGCTGCTGGCCCTCGCCGGACTGCCGAAGATCGTGCAGTACGCGAGCACGTACAACAAGTTCACCGTCGACGCCTCGGCGCTGTCGCGCGTGGAGAACTGGCTGCGGGCGCTCCGGCTGTTCTTCGATCATCCCTTCATCGGCGTCGGGTTCAACACGTACGGCTACGTGCAGGAGCGCTACGGCTTCGAGCTCCGCGGCGCATCGTCGTTTTCCGTCGACGGCGGGCTGCTCTTCATCGCGGTGATGACGGGGCTGCTCGGGCTCGCCCTCTACCTCGGCATGCTGGTCGTCGTGCTTCGCCGCTGCCGCTCGCTGTGGAGGGACGAGAACACGCCCCCGGAGTGGAAGGCGCTCGCCACGGGAATCGGCGTGGCCACGGTCGCCCTCTGCGTGCAGAGCCTGTTCGTGAACGCGCTGCTCACGCCGTTCGTGATGGAGATGGTCTGGCTGCTGTGGGGGCTCACGTTCGCGATGCGTCGCGGCGTGGTGCCGCGGGCCAGCGCCACGAACCGGCCGCTGCTGGTGCAGGCGCGGGTCGTCGGCTGACGTGGCTGATCCAGGCACGCGGTACCTGATCGTCAAGCTCGCCGCCCTGGGCGACGTCGCCATGGCGTCCACCCTCGTCGGCGCCATCCGCGCGCGCGATCCGGGCGCGCACGTCACCTGGCTCTGTGGCACCCGCGTGGCCGAGCTGGTCCGGCTCTTCGATGGCGTGGACGAGGTGCTGGAGGTGGACGAGGTGAGCATCCTCCGCGGCGGCGTCGCCAGCCGGCTCCGGGCCGTCACGCGGCTGTGGAGCACGCTCGTTCGCCGTCGGTTCGACGTCACGCTGCTGGGCCACGCGGACACCCGCTATCGGCTGCTGCTCACGCCCGTGCGCACCGGGCGCATGCGCGCGATGGAGCACCTGCCATCGGACGGCATGCTGCCCATCCCGGGGCGCTACATCGGGGACGAGTATGCCCGCATGCTTGACGAGGGCCCGCGGCGCGGCCCCGTGCAGGGGCATCCGCCGCTGGCCGACGTGCGCCCCCGGCTCGCGCGCCAGACGGGCGCGGGGGTGGGTGTGGTGCTCGTGCCGGGTGGCACGCGGAACGTGCTGCGGGAGGACGTGCTGCGGCGATGGCCCGTGGAGCGGTACCGGGACGTCGCCGTCGCCCTGCTCGCGGCCGGACACCCGGTGACCCTCGTGGGGGACGCCGGCGACGCGTGGGTGCGGCCGTTCTTCCAGGGGGTGGGCGTGCGCGACGAGATCGGCGCGCATGGAATCGCCGGCACGCTCGCGCTGCTCGCCGACGCGCGGCTGGTGGTCGTGCACGACACGGGACTGCTGCACCTGTCGCGACTGGTGCGCGCGCCGATCCTCGCCCTCTTCGGGCCCACGATCCCGTCGAAGTCGGTGGTGGAGCAGGAGGACACCGTCGCGCTGTGGGGCGGGGGGGATCTCGCCTGTCGGCCATGCTACGACGGGCGCGAGTTCGCCGCCTGCGCCGACAACCTGTGCATGCAGGGCATCGCCGTGCGCGACGTCCTGCGTCACGCGACCGCGATGCTCGCGTCGCCCGACCGACGCGCCGCGGCGCTCACCTCGGTGACATGACCAACCGACCACCCGCGCGACTCACGGTGCGCGACATCCGTGGCGACGACGACGGCTACGTCGCGTTTCACGCGCCGAGGTATGTGTACGTGCTCGACCGGCTCGCGGAGGCGGGGCTCACGCCGGAGACGCGCGTCCTGGACATCGGCCTCTCCCGGCTGACGGGCTTCATCCACGATCGCTTCGGCTGCACCGTGGACTCGCTCGGCTTCGGGGAGGATCACGATACGCAATGGGGACGGCACTACGTGTTCGACCTCAACGCCAGCCAGGATCCCGCCGTCTGGCGCCGCGACCTGCCGCGCTACGACGTGATCGTGATGGCGGAGGTGATCGAGCACCTGCACACCGCACCGCAGCTCGTGCTCCGGTTCATCCGGAGCCTGCTGAAGGACGACGGGCTGCTGCTGCTGCAGACGCCGAACGCCGCCGGGCTCACGAAGCGCATCAAGCTCCTGCTCGGTCGGAACCCGTACGAGATGATCCGCCTCGACCCCACCGACCCCGGGCACTTCCGCGAGTACACGGCGGCCGAGCTGCGCGGGCTGGCGCGCGACGCGGGGTTCGAGGTGCGACGCACGCTCAACGAGTGCTACTTCGACATGCGCTACGGACTCCACACCGCGGCCGGCAACCGGCCGCGGCCGATCGTCGGAGCCATCATGAACATCCTCTATCGGTCGCTGCCCGCCCCCCTGCGATACGGCATCACGATGGAGTGGCGTCCGCGCGCCCGCACCGGTCTGCCCCCGCGGTGAGCAGCCCGGTGCCCGGTGCCGCCGCGCCGCGGCCCATCCTGTTCATGGACCACACGGAGGCCGTGGGCGGCGCCCAGCTCGCGCTCGTGCACCACCTCCGCGCGCTGGATCGCGAGCGGTTCCGGCCGATCGTCGCGTGCACCGACCGCGTGCCGTCGCTCGTCGCCCTCTACCGCGACGCCGGCGCGGAGGTGCACCTCGTCGAGATGCCGCGCCTCCGGCGGTTTCACCCGGCGGTACCGCTCCGGCTCCTCCGCGCCGCCATGGGCATCCGCGGGCTGGTGCGTCGGCTCGGCGTGGAGCTCGTGGTCGCCAACACCTCGCGCGCCGCGTACCTCGCGGTGCCCGCGCTCGTGGGCACCGGCGTCCCGCTCGTGTGGTGGACGCGCGACTTCCTGTTCAACCGCCTGGTGTTTCGCGCCTTTCGACGCCGCGCGTCCCGGATCTTCTGCGTGGCGGAGGCGATCCGGCGCTACTACGGGGGCGCGGGCGACCCTCGGTTCGAGGTCATCCACGTGGGCACCGGCATGGACGCCGAGCTGCGCGCCCTCTCGCCCGACGCCGTGGCCGCCGAGCGCGCGCGATGGGGCTACTCCGACACCGACGTCGTCGTGGGGTTCATGGGGCGGCTGGTGGCCGAGAAGGGTGCCGGCGACGTGATCGATGCGGTGGCGTCGCTGCAGCCGTGCGACGCGCGCGTGAAGCTGCTCGTCGCCGGCACCGGGCGCGGACAGCCGAACGACGTCGAGGACCAGCTCCGCGACCTCGTGGCGAGCCGCGGATGGGGGTTCGTCACCTTCGCCGGGTTCCAGCGGGCGGAGGCGACGTACTACCGCCTGTTCGACATCTTCGTGCTCGCGACGCGGGACGACGAGCCGTACGCCACGTCGGTAGTGCAGGCGATGATGGCCGGCACCCCCGTGGTCGCCACCGCGACGGGTGGCACCCCGGAGCTCGTCGTGGACCGGGAGACGGGTCTGCTCGTGCCACCGTCGGACCCCGCCGCGATCGCGCGCGCGATCACGGTCCTGGTCACCGACGATGCCCTCCGCCATCGCGTCATCGAGGCCGCCCGCGCGGAGGTCATGCGGGGCAACCGTGAGCAGCACACCACCGCGCTCGCGGAGCGCAGCTATGCCGAACTGCTCCGCCTGCCGCCCGCATAGCCGCGCCGGCTCAGGCGCGCAGGCGCTGGCGCAGGCTCATCGCGCGTGACACGAAGTTCACCCCCGTCGCGGCGGAGGCGAGGCCGAGGAGGGCGAGCAGCCGGTCGCCCGGCGCGGCACCGAGCGCGAGGGCGGACAGGAAGCAGCGTCGCGCCCCCGCGCGCTCGTTCGTCGAGAGGGCCAGCTCGCCGTCGGCGAGCAGCCCGCGCGACCTGGCACGCCGGCGCGCGGCGTCGTCCCAGCGCACGCGTGCCAGGGCGGACGC
>JAQBPZ010000342.1 GCA_028287225.1 Gemmatimonadota bacterium | reverse complement strand
CGCGGAGAACTGCAACATCCTGAAGCAG
This sequence comes from Gemmatimonadota bacterium, assembly GCA_028287225.1. Lineage (GTDB taxonomy): Bacteria > Gemmatimonadota > Gemmatimonadetes > Gemmatimonadales > Gemmatimonadaceae > AG11. The sequence continues at coordinate 5,918 of JAQBPZ010000342.1, read as the reverse complement.
TTCTCCAGGTCCACTGTGTCCTCCGTGTCCTCTGTGGTTGAACGCTGTTGCAAGGGCGTTTTACCACAGAGGACACGGAGGACACGGAGGGCACGGAGGGGAACGCCTGAGCGGCAGTCCTCTGCGTCCTCTCTTTTCCCTCTGCGCCCTCTGCGGTGAAGCTGTCACGGCAGCCGAGGAGACTAAGTCGCCAGGGACTCGCCGAGTCGGACTGAGTTACGGACGCCGGGCTTTCCCGGTCCCACGCGCCAGCGCGCGGCCATCCATGCGACGCCGGCGACGATCAGCACCAGTGCGATGCCCTGCGCGTAGGTGAGTCCGGCCAGCGCGCGATCGTCCTTCGCGCGGAAGAACTCCACGATGAAGCGCTCGGCGCCCGCCAGGACGAGGAACACGCCCCACAGCCACCCCTCGGCGTGCGCGTGGTCCTTGAGGCGCCAGAGGATGCCGAACATCACCAGGCCGAGCGCCACTTCCATCAGCTGCGTCGGCACCACGGAGATGAGCGTGTTGGGGCCGGCGCCGGCGGGGATGGCGATGCCGAACTCGCGGGCCATCTCCCCCGCCGTGGACGGTGGGGCACCGTGCGGAAACGCGACCGCCAGGAAGCCGGTCCACGGGCGCCCGTAGTCGTCGCCGATGGCCCAGCAGCCGGTGCGGCCCACCGCATAGGCCGCCGCGCACGCCGGTGCCGCGATGTCCGCCATGCGCATGTAGCCGAGCCGCTTGTGCACCACGAGCGCGCTCACGGCGGCGAAGGCGGCGATGAACCCGCCCCAGAACACGAACCCCGAGCGGTCGAACAGCGAATGCCAGTTCCCCAGCACCACCACGTAGTAGAGCTTCGCCCCGAGCAGCCCGCTCACCACCGCGGTGAAGATCATGTCGGGCACCGGGGAAGGATCGAGGCCGCGGCGCACCATGAGCCGCTGGGCGACGAACTGTCCAATGACGAAGCACATGAACATCCCGAGCCCGAACCCGGTGAGCTGGATCGGGCCGAGGCCGAGGGAGAACGGCTGCACGATGATCGGATGCGGCAGGAGCGTCATGCGTCCACGAGTCCGGGAAGTGGTTGAGAGGCGAACGCATTGAGGTCGAGCGGCGCGCGCTCGCCGCGCTCGAAATGGAACAGGCCCGCGCGGGCAATCATCGCGGCATTGTCCGTCGCGAGCCGCGGGCTGGGCGCGTACACCTCGGCCCCGAGCCGTCGGACGCGCTCGCGCAGCGACTCGGCCAGCGTTCGGTTGCCGGCCACGCCGCCGCCGAGCACCACGCGCGTGCGGCCGAACTGGGCGGCGGCGCGGGCGGTCTTCTCCACGAGCGTGTCGACGAGCGCATCGTGGAAGGCGCGCGCGATGTGCGCGGCGTCGTCCGGCGTGCTGCCCCGGACCGCGTGCAGCACCGCGGTCTTCAGGCCGCTGAACGACACGTCGTAGTAGTCGTCATCGCCGGGCTGCTGGTTGCGGCGCAGCATCGGACGCGAGAAGCGGAAGCGCGAGGGGTCGCCCTGCCGCGCGAGCCGCTCCACGTGCGGGCCGCCCGGATAGGGCAGGCCGAGCAGCTTGGCCACCTTGTCGAACGCCTCGCCCGCCGCGTCGTCGCGCGTGCGGCCGAGCAGGCGATACCGTCCCCAGGCCTCGACGTCGAGCAGCAGGGTGTGGCCGCCGGAGACGAGCAGGGCGGTGAAGGGGGGCACCGCGTCGGCATGCTCGAGCGCCGTGGCGAAGAGGTGCCCCTCCATGTGGTGCACACCCACGCACGGGACGCCGAGCCCGAAGGCGAGCGCCTTGGCGAAGCTCACCCCCACGAGCAGCGCACCGACGAGTCCGGGCGCGTTGGTCACCGCCACGGCATCGATCCCGTGGAGCCCGATGCCCGCGTCGGCCAGCGAGCGCGTCACCACCGGCACCAGCGCGATGAGGTGCTGCCGCGAGGCGATCTCGGGCACCACGCCCCCGAACACGCGGTGGACGTCCTGCGAGAGGATCACCAGCGACTCCAGCGCGACCGCGTCGCCGCTGCCGGCGAGCACCGCGGCCGATGTCTCGTCGCACGAGGTCTCGATGCCGAGGATGCGCGTCATGGGCCACGCCCTCGTGCCGGCCGCGCGTGCGCGACGCGCCGCTCCAGGCGCAGCATCACGCGCCGCGGCTGCACGTCCAGCACCTGCACGTCGCGGCTGAGCTCCGGAGGAAAGCGGACGTCGGCGGCGGCGATGTCCAGCATGAGGGTATCGGGCGCGTCGCCGCTGATCGTGCGGCGCACCACCGGGGGCGCGGCGTGGAGCTTCACGAGGTCGGCCGTGCGCGCGGAGACCAGCACGCGCACGCGCGGTGGGGCGTCGAGCAGCACGAGCGAGCTGTCGAGCGTGGGCTCCACCTGCGCCGTCAGCCAGCCCTCCGTGGGAGTGCGCGCGCCCACGACGACCCAGAGCAGCACCGCGAGGACCAACGCGATGGCCTTGAGCCCGAGATGCTCGGTGAGCGCCGCGCGGAGGTGGTCACCCGCGGACCGCTCCGCGCGCGGCGTGGGCGGTGGCGCGGTCACCGCGCGTCACCGCGCCTAGCGGGATGCGGTCGTGCCACCGAGCAGCTCTCGCAACAGGGTGCGGTTGCTCTCCGAGCTCCAGTCGGCCGCGCCGAGCACCTTGCGGCGGATCTTCCCTTCCCGCCCGATGATGAAGGTCTCGGGGAAGCCGGTGAGCTGGTAGTTCTTCTTCGTGACCTGCGAGGGGTCGTGCAGGATCTCGAAGGTGAGCCCGTACTGCTTCACGAAGTCGCGGATGTGCGACTCGGTGCCGGCGTCGTCGAGGCTCACGGCGACCACGCTCAGCCCCTGCGGGCCGAACTCGCGGTGCAGCTTCTCGATGCTCGGCATCTCCTCGCGGCAGGGCTCGCACCAGGTAGCCCAGACGTTCAGGAGCACCACCCTGCCCTTGTAGTCGGCCAGCGTCTTCACGCGATGCGTGCTGTCGAGCGTCACGGCGCGCAGCGGCGGCGCATCGGAGCCCACGGACACCGGGAACAGCTCGTCGCCGAGCATGCGCGTCGCGACGAAGAGCGCGACGCCGAGCAGGAGGATGATGGCGCCGACGACGGACCACTGCTGCCGCGCGGTCATGGCGTGCCGCCCGTCATGCCGTCTCCAGGCAGCGGTCGCGCAGCGCGCCGATCTCCGCGCGCGGGTCGCTGGCGGAGAACACCGCGTTGCCGGCGACGAACGCATCGGCGCCCGCGCGCCAGCACTGGACGATGGTCTCGCGGTTGATGCCGCCGTCCACCTCGAGGTCCGCGCTGCTCTGCACCGCGTCCAGCAGGCGTCGCGCGCGGGCGATCTTGTCCAGCGCGCCCGGAATGAAGCGCTGGCCGCCGAACCCCGGGTTCACCGACATCACGAGCAGGAGGTCGAGCTCCGGCAGCACCTCCTCGATGGCCGACAGCGGCGTGGAGGGGTTGAGCGCCACGCCCGCGCGCGCGCCGAGCTCGCGGATCCGCGTGAGCTGCCGGTGCAGGTGCGGCGCGGCCTCGGCGTGGATGGTGATCCCCGTGGCGCCCGCCGCGACGAACTCGTCGAAGTACCGCTCGGGCTCCACCACCATGAGGTGGCAGTCGAGTGGCAGCGTGGTGAGGCGGCGCACCGTCTCGATCACCTTCGCGCCGAAGCTGAGGTTGGGGACATAGCGGCCGTCCATGACGTCCACGTGGATCCAGTCGGCGCCGCCGGCTTCCATCATGGCGACCTCCTCACCGAGGCGCGAGAAGTCGGCGCTGAGGATGGAGGGGGCGAGGCGGACCGGCTTCATGGCGCCCGCTCCGGGACGGGCACCGGCGGCGGGCCCTGCACCGGCGGCTCCACCGCGACCCGCAGCGTGACGGTGGCGCCCGGGGGCAGTGCGGCGTTCGGGACGGGCGACTGGCCCACCACCGAGCCCGGCGGACCCACCGAGGACTGGTCGCGCACCACCTGCACGTTGCGCACGCGCATCTGCTGCAGCACCAGCCGGGCCCCGTCCACGTTCTGGCCCATCAGGTCCGGCATGTTCACCGTTGCCGCCGGTGCGGCGATCACCAGCCCGATGGTGCTCGGCACGCTCACCTGCGCGCCCGCGGCGGGACGCGTGGCGATCACCGTGCCCTGTGCCGCGTTGCTCGGCGACTCCGTCACGTCGCCGACGTCGAACCCCTGCTTCTCCAGGGCGGCCTGGGCGTCGGCGCGCGACATGCCGGTGACCGTCGGCACCGACGTCAGGCGCTGCCCGCCGCTCACGGTGAGCGTGACCGTGTTGCCGACCCCCTCGCGCGCACCCGGCGGGGGGCTCTGCTCCAGGACCGTCATCTTGGGCGACGAGTTGTTGTACCGCTGCTCGCCCTGCTCGGCCTTGAACCCGGCCTGCGAGAGGCGCTGCTCCGCCTCGTCGAACATCAGCCCCGTGACGTTGGGCACCTTCACGTCGCGCGGCACCACGCCGGCGGGAAAGACGACGAAGGCGACGACGAGGTAGGCGAGCGCGAAGCCCGCGACGATGCTCACGAGGTACACCAGCGAAGTGCGAACGCGCGAACGCCAGCTCATGCGGCGGCTCCGGTGCTGGGGCGGCGCAGCCGCGCGGCGAACGCGCCGTCGGTGCCGTGCCGTTGGGGAAGGACGCGCAGCAGCCCGTTGTCGAGGGCGGACTCGGGCACTACGCCGGCGGGGGGCGGCTCCAGCCGCCAGTCCGGATGCTCGGCGAGGAAGCGCGTGACCTGCTCGTCGTTCTCCTCGAGCTCCAGCGAGCAGGTGCTGTAGACGAGCAGCCCGCCGGGCCGCACCGCGGCCGCGGCATTGGCCAGGATGCTGCGCTGCAGCGAGGGGAGCACGGCCAGGTCGCTGGCCTTCAGGCGCCAGCGCGCGTCGGGATGGCGGCGGAAGGTGCCGGTGCCGGTGCACGGCACGTCGATGAGCACGACGTCCATCCCCGTGACCGCGGGCTGCCGCGCGTCGCCGACCGCCACGACCACGTTGTCGACGTCCAGCCGCAGCACGTTCTCGCGCACCCGCGCCAGCCGGTGCTTGGACGCGTCGCTCGCGAAGACCACGCGCGCGTCGCGCGCCAGCTCCACCGCCTTCCCGCCCGGCGCGGCGCAGAGGTCCGCCACCGTGGCGCCGGTGGGCACGCACGCGTACTTCGTGACGAGCGTGGACGCCGGATCCTGGAGGTGAAACAGTCCCTGCTTGAAGGCCCCCAGCTCGGTGAGGGCGCCCACGCCGCTCACGAGCACGAGGCTCTCCGGCACCAGCGGCGCCTCGGCGGTCTCCACGCCGGCGCCCTCGAGCATCGCCTCGAGCTGCTCGCGCACGATGTGGTACGGGCGGGCGATCAGCGGCGCCTCGCGATTGTTGGCCGCGAGCAGCGCGCGCGTGTCCGCCTCACCCCAGCGCGCCAGCCAGCGGTCGATGATCCAGTTGGGATGCGAGAACTCCACCGCGAGCGCGTCGGTCTGGTTGACGGGCACGGTGGCGGACAGGGTGTCGCGCTCGCGGTCGAGGCGGCGCAGCACGGCGTTGGCGAGCTTGCTCGCGCCGATGCCGTGGCGGCGCTTCACGAGCTCCACCGTCTGTCCGATGGCCGCGTACGGCGGCACGCTGCCCATCGCGAGCAGCTGGTACGCGCCGATGCGCAGCAGGTCGATGACGTCGAAGTCCAGGCGGGCCAGCCCGCCGCTCACGCGCTCGGCGAGGAGGGCGTCGAGCCAGCTGCGCCGGCGCAGCATGCCGTACACGAGCTCGCGCGTCCACCGGCGGTCGCGGGGATCGAGGCGCAGCGTCCGCCGCTCGAAGCTGCTGTCGAGCAGGTCGCCCCCGCGAAGGTCGGCGCAGACCTCGGCGGCCGCCGTGCGGGCATCGGTCACCGCGCCGCGGGCGCCCGGGCCACCGGG
>JAQBPZ010000299.1 GCA_028287225.1 Gemmatimonadota bacterium | reverse complement strand
TCCCGCCGCGGCTCACGAGCTGCGCCGCGATCACGGTCTGGATGACGCTCGCGATCTGGTTCGTCGTGCTGTTCGCCGCGCCGCCATCCTCACCGCCGCTGATCGTCACCATGCGCGCCTGCGCCAGCGCCTCGGCGATCGCCGGGGCGATCATCGGGAGCATCTCGATCTGCCGATAGCGGAAGTAGCTCTCCCCACCGGCGGCGATGGCCTCGTTCACCTTCTGGATCGCCTCGGCCTGCGCCGATGCCACGGTGCGAATCCGGATCGCCTCGGCCTCGGCGTTCGCCTGGGCCTCGATGGTGACACGCGCCGCGTCCGCGCGAGCTTGCGCGATCTGCGTGGCGTCGAGCTCTGCGGTGCGCTGCACCGCCATCGCCTCCTGGCGCTTCGCCTCGGCCTGCGCGATCAGCGCCGCGTTGCCGGCCTTGGTCTGCTCCAGCTCACGATTCTTGTCCGAGATCATCCGCTCGGCCTCGAGCACGGCCTCGCGCGAGCGCCGGGCCTGCTGCGCCGAGACGATGTCGGCGGTGGCCTGCGCCTCGGCGGCCGACATGCGGCGGCGCGCATCGGCGACCTCGCTCTGCACCACCTTGATGTTGAGCGAGTTGAAGATGAGCCCCAGGTCGGTGAGCTCGCGCGAGCACGCCTTGCGGATGATCACCGCGAGCGGATCGTCGTCGTCCTCCAGGGTGTCCATGCTCTGCCCGCTCACGGTCTGCACCGACAGCGGCTTGGCCGTGGCCGCAACCATCGCGGTGGAGGCGCCGGCGGTGAGCGCGCGCGGCGCCGACTTGGCCGAGAAGAGCTGGTCATGCGTGAGCAGGTTGATGGCGCGGCGCGCGGAGCTCGAGAGCAGGTCGGTGAGGGTGTTCACCTGGTCGGCTTCGGGCTTGGCGAAGAAGCGGTTCGCCGCGGTCTTGATCAGCTGGTCGGTGTCGCCGACGGAGACGATGGCGCTGGCGAGCACGCGCACCTTGATCGGCTGCGGGGTACCGCCCTCGTCGAGATCCGCGGTCTGGTCGGTGATGTCGAGGTCGACGTTGATGACCTTGCTGGAGATCGTGGTGCCGATGGTGAGCAGCGGGATCTCCTTCGACTTGCCGGGACCGCGGTAGATGACGCTGCCTCCGTTGAGCCAGCTCACGAGGCGAATGGTGCCCGCGTCGACGTTGCGCAGGAACGACGCAACGATGGCGGGAAGGACGACGAGCGCGCCGAAGACGACGGCGACGACGGTGATCAGTACGGCAGGCATTGCAGGAGTCCGAGGTTGAGGGACGAACCAGAGATCGGAAATAGCAGGTCCTTCGCGAGTTCACCCCGCGCGAAGCGTCGGGGCCAGGACGACGACGTCAGCGGTCGTTCTGCCGAACGGTGCAGCTTCCGCGCGTCGCGTCGACCGCCGCGATGCGCACGATGTCGCCGCTGCGGATTCGGACGCCGCGGCCCAGCTCCTCGGGCTCCAGGCTGGCGAGCAGCTGGACGATCTGCCCATCCACCTCCAGCGCGACGAGGCCCTGCCCGCGCGCATCGAAGCCGCTCACGGCGCGGGCCTCGTCGTCGATCGACGTCTCCAGCGTCGCGGCGGGCGACGACTCGAAGCGGAAGAGGAACCGCCAGATGGGGCCGACGAGCAGCGTCTCGAAGCCGGCGGCGCCGAGGATGGCCGCGCCGGCGCGCCAGGGCTCGCCGAGTGGGCCGGCGAGCAGCCCGCCCGCGCCGAAGCCGACGAGCAGGGCGAACAGGACGCGTGGCGAGAGGAGCGAGTGGACCCAGTTGCCACCCTGGTCGCCGCCGTGCTGGCCATGTGCGTGGGCGGCGTGTCCCGCATGACCGGTGTGCCCCGCATGCAGGTCGTGCCCACCGTGGCCCGCATGCCCGGCATGTCCGGCATGTCCGGCGCCGTGCGAGAATCCACCGATCGCCATCGCCACGAGTCCCGTGGCGCCGGTGGCGAGCGCAATACCGTAGAAGTCCATTCCGAGAGAGTATCACCCGGTGCGAAAGGCGGACAGATCGCGCGGCCGTGCGGACTGCACCTCGCGCCATCGAAGACGAGCTTGCACCTTGTCCGTCATGTCCGACCACCCGTCCAGAACGCGCCCGAGCGGTCCCGTCGTCCGCATCGAATACCCAGCCTGGGTGTCCGACATCGTCGACTTCGATAAGACATACGTAACAGACACGGAAAAGATGCAACTCGCGATCGCCGTGTCGCGCGCCAACGTGGAGCGGAGCACGGGAGGGCCATTCGGCGCCGCCATATATGAAAGGGCGACCGGCAGGCTGGTCGCCGTGGGCATGAACAGCGTCGTCCGCCTGAACAACTGCACCCTGCACGGCGAGATGGTGGCGTTCATGATGGCCCAGCAGGCGGTGGGCTCCTTCTCGCTGAGCTCGCCGGGCCAGCCGGTCCACGAGCTGTTCACCTCATGCGAGCCGTGCGCGATGTGCCTCGGCGCCACGCTCTGGAGCGGGGTCAAGCGCGTGGTCTATGGCGCGGGGCGCGCGGATGCCTCGCGCCTGAACTTCGAGGAGGGCCCGGTATTTCCCGCCTCGTACGTCTACCTCGAGGAGCGCGGCATCGAGATCGTCCGCGACCTCCTGCGCGACGAGGCGCGGGAGGTGCTCGAGCTGTACCGCACGAGAAGCGGCATGATCTACAATGGATGAAGGCCAACGACCTCAACGCAGAGAGCGCAGAGGGAACAGCGAGGCCACAGAGGAAGTCTGCTCCGGCGCACCTCCAGCACTCCTCTGTGCCCTCTGTGTCCTCTGTGGTAAAACGCTGTTGAAGAGCATTTAACCACAGAGGACACGGAGGACACAGAGGGGGATGCCTGAGCGGCAGTCCTCTGCGCCCTCGCTGTTCCCTCAGCGCCCTCCGCGTTGAAGCAGTTCGCAGTACGCCAGCCACGATGACACGCCATAGCCATGACCTCTGATACTACTCGCCGGACGCCCGGCGCGACTGCGCTCAACCAGCTGCTGATCGCCGACGCCACGGCGGACCTGCGCGAGGCCAACCTCGACTTTGCGCGCCGTCATCCGGGCGACCCGGCGGGCCGGCAGCCGGTGCACACGGTGTACGGCGGGGCGCAATTGTTCGGCGCCGATGCCGCGGCCAAGATCGGTGGCGTCGCGCAGCGCGCCATGCGTGACTACGCCGGCACGCCGAGCGAGCTGGGCGCCGCGCTCGGGATCGCCGAGGGGGCGTCGCTCGACGCCGTGCATGCGCGGGTTGCCGAGAAGCTGGCGCGCGAGGCGGTGGAGGACTTCCGCATCGACTTCGAGGACGGCTACGGCAACCGGGCCGACGACGAGGAGGATCACCACGCCGTCGTCGTGGGGGAGGAGCTCGCGCGCGGGATGGCCGAGGGCACGCTCCCGCCCTTCATCGGGATTCGCGTGAAGACGCTCACCGAGGAGCTGCGCGCGCGCAGCGTCCGCACGCTGGACATCGTCGTGGCCACGGTGGTGCGGAAGGCGGGCCGCCTGCCCGACAACTTCGTCATCACGATTCCCAAGGTGACGAACGCCGCGCAGGTGATCTACACCGTCGCCGTCCTGCGGCAGCTGGAGCGCGAGCTCGGCCTGGCGGACGGGGCGCTGCGCTTCGAGGTGATGGTGGAGACGCCGCAGATCATCATCGATCACGAGGGCGTGTCGCTGCTGCCGCGCCTCGTGGAGATCGGCGAGGGGCGGATCACCGGCGCGCACTTCGGCACGTACGACTACACGGCGTCGCTCAACATCACCGCCGCGCACCAGCGCATGCGCCATCCGGCGAACGACTTCGCGAAGCACGTGATGCAGGTGACGCTCGCGGCCACCGGCGTGTGGCTCAGCGACGGCTCCACGGCGGTGCTTCCGGTGCCGACGCACCGCGCGCCCGCCGGCGCCACGCTCACCGAGGCGCAGCGCCGGGAGAACCGTGCGGCGGTGCACGGTGCGTGGAAGCTGCACTACGACGACGTGCGCCATTCCCTGGTCGGCGGATTCTACCAGGGATGGGACCTGCACCCCGCGCAGCTCGTGACGCGCTATGCGGCGCTCTACGCCTTCTTCCTGGAGGGGATCGACGCCGCCGGCGCGCGCCTCCGCAACTTCGTCGACAAGGCGGCGCAGGCGACGCTCGTGGGCAACGTGTTCGACGACGCCGCGACGGGGCAGGGGCTGCTCAACTTCTTCCTGCGCGGCATCAACTCCGGCGCCGTCACGGAGGCCGAAGCGCTGACGATGACGGGGCTGACCGAGGAGGATTTCCGCGGGCGCTCGTTCGTGAAGATCATGGGCTCGCGATGAGCTGCCTGGGCTGTGAGCGTACGCGAATTCCCGCGAATGTTCGAGAAGCGATCCTCACGAATGCTGCCTCTTTGCAAAATGCCACCCCGTGGCGAGATCGCGGGATTTGCAGTGACCGCATTCGTGGAGATTCGCGTACGCTCACAGCCCAGCCCCGTGGCGGTATGAAATGACCCCGCCAGTATGGGAGCTCATCGACCTGGCTGCGCGATGGGTCCACGTGATCGCCGGCATCATGTGGATCGGCAACTCGCTCCTCTTCAACTGGCTCGACCGCACCCTTGCCCACTCGTCGAAGCCCGGCGAGGGCATGCTCGGCGAGAGCTGGCTGCTGCACAGCGGCGGCTTCTACTTCGTGGAGAAGACCCAGCTCACGGGACAGCCGCTGCCGCCCACGCTGCACTGGTTCAAGTGGCAGGCGTACACCACCTGGCTCAGCGGCGCGGCGCTCCTCGTCGCCGTGTACTGGGTGGGCGGGCGCGCGGCGATGGCCGACCCGGGCGTCGCGCCCCTGAGCCATGGCGCCGCGGTGGCGGTGGGCATCGCGGCGGTGTTCGGCGGCGTCGCGCTGTACGAGCTCGTGCAGCGGACCATCGGCACTCGCTCGGCCAATGTCGCCAACCTGGTGCTGCTCGCCGCCTTCGTGGCCGTGGTCTACGCGCTCACGCACCTGCTGAACGGGCGCGCCGCCTTCCTGCACGTGGGAGCCATGCTGGGGAGCATCATGGCGGGCAACGTCGCCATGACAATCGTGCCCTCGCAGCGCGCGCTCGTGAAGACGGTGACGGGCACGGGCCCCGCGGACGCATCGATCTCGGCGCGCGCCAAGCGGGTGTCGATCACCAACAACTACGTGACGTTCCCCGTGATCGCGCTGATGGTCAGCAGCCACTACCCGTCGCTCTACTTCCAGCGGCTCTCGTGGCTGATCCTGCTCGTGATCGTGGCCACCGGCGCGGCGGTGCGGCACATCATGAACGTGCGCTACACCTTCGCCCCGTGGAAGCTGGCTCTCGCGGCCACGATCGCGCTCGCGGTGGGGGCGCTGACGGTGCTTAGATAGGGATTAGGGATTAGGGATTAGGAACTGACTCGGACGCATCTCGAGCGGCTGTCATCCTGCTGGCCCGCAGGGCCGGTCAGGATCTTCCATCCATGCGCGCTGGGCCAGCTCCGGGGTTGGGACAGTAGATCCCGACACTCGGTCGCGGAGCTCACCCCGCGCGCAGCGTCGGCGCTCCCTCCTGCGGGATGACAGCCGCCCGGGACGCCATGCACCGATACGCGGGTCGACAGCTCGAGCGGCGCGCGCAGTTCCTAATCCCTAATCCCTAATCCCGGCTCAGCTCCCCCGATACGTCGAGTACCCGAACGGGTTGAGCAGCAGCGGCACGTGATAGTGGCCACCGCCGGCGGCGACGCGGAAGGTGACCTGTACCACGGGATAGAATGCGTCGCGGCCGTCGCGCGCGAAGTACGGGCCCGTCTCGAAGCGGAGGCGGTAGGTGCCGGGGTCCAGCACCTGGCCCGGGGCCAGCAGGTCGCGCACCCGCCCGTCGTCGTCCGTCATGCCGGCGCCGATCTGCGTGGAGCGGCCGTCGGCGGCCAGCCGCTCGAGCGCCACGGAGAGGCTCGTGGCGGGGCGGCCGAGCGCGGTGTCGAGCACGTGGGTGGTGATGGTGCTCATGATGGTGCTCAGGCCTGGGCTTCCGCGGCGAGGTCGAGCACCAGCTTCTGCAGCCGCAGGCGCGTGATCTTGCGCTGCTCCTCGGCGGCGATGCGGAGCTCGATGTTCGGCGCGTTGCCGAGCCGCGCGCGGGTGATCGCGAGCAGCTCCTCCGAGTCGCGCCCCGATGCGCAGATGATGCAGATGTAGCCGAAGCGCTGCTCGTATGCGCGGTTCGCGGCCGCCAGGGCGCTGCGCAGTTCCGTGCCCACGTCGGCGAGCGACGCCTGCTCCTTCTCCGACCATGCGCGCGAGCGCGCACCCTGCGGCACGCTCGCCTGTGATTCGCCGAGGCGCGGATGGTGCTCGAACGCCTCGATCCAGTCTTCCCGGGTGAGCACGCGGCACGCGTCGTCGGACGCGGCGAGCATGCTGTCGGTGGAGGCGAAGGGACGGCGCGCGATCATCTGCTCCATCCAGTGCACCGAGCCGCAGCACTCGCGAAGATGCTCGGCGAGCTCGGCCTGCGGCATCGCGTTGAGCCGCGCGAGGCCGGCGTGGACCGTGGGTTCCGTCATCGCGCGGCCGCCAGGCGCCCGAACACGCGCAGTCGCGCGACGCCGCCGTCCGGATAGATGTTGAGCCGCACGTGCGTGCAGGTGCCGCGCGCGACTTCCTTCGTGAAGCGATGCCGCGTATGCGGCTGGAGCGGGGTGCGTGGCAGCAACGCCTGCCAGGTCGCGGTGCCGGCGTCGAACGCGGCATCGGCGGCGAGGTCGGGCGCGTCGCAGCACTCGATCATGCAGGCACCGGGCGCGTTGCCCTTGTAGTGGTCGGTGTCGAGCTCGATGCGCTCGACGGCCGCTCGACGCGCGAGGCGCACGATGGTCCAGTCGTGCCCCGCGCCGCGCCGGCGTCGCGTCTCCCAGCCGTCGCCCATGTGCGTGGAGCGGCCGGGCAGGATGAGGTTCTGGCGGTGGCCGTACCACATGTCGCTGCACTCCACGACGAAGCCGCCGGCCTCCATGGCCGCGAGGTCGTGCAGCTCGCCGGCGGGAAGCAGGTCATCGGACGGCTGCACCACCCCGAAGGCGCGCAGCCGCGCGACGCCGCCATCGGGGTGGATGGTCAGCCGCAGGTGCGTCACCCGCCGCGCCGCGCCGGGAATCCCGAAGCTGTTGGCGGTGTCGCCGGCGAGGGGGGTGCGCGGAAGCAGGGGCGTCCAGAGGATGCTGCCGTCCGTGAAGGCCGACGCGGGCGGCGTGCCCTCCACGCTGCAGGCCTCGATGCTCGCCGACTCCGGGTAGTTGCCGGTGAAGAAGCTCGTGTCGATGACCACGCCCCTCACCACGCCGGGCGTGCCGAGGCGGATCACCGCCCAGTCCTCGCCGGGCTCGCGGCGGCGGCGCGTCTCCCACCCGTCCATCCACTTGCCGCGCTCCGTGTACACGCCTTCGCGCCATTCCGGCTTGCCGGGCTTGATCAATCCTTCCTTGGGCGCGAACCACTCGTCGTTCGCCGCGAGGACGGCGCCGCCAAGTCGCTCCGATGCCAGGTCGATCAGGTCGGTATGGTCACGCATTCAGCTGGAACACCCGGGAATCATGTGTTCGCGAGCAGCTCTCCCATGGGTGCGCCAGTGATGACGCCGTCATGATGGACGAGCCGGCCGCGCGAGTACGTCGACCGCACCACACCGTGGAGGGTGCGGCCCGCGTACGGAGTGACAGGATGACGATGCTGGAGCCCTTCCGACACAACAAGCAACGTCGATTCCGGGTCCCACACGACAATGTCAGCGTCATACCCCGCGGCCAGCCGACCCTTCCGCCGGTTCAGCCCCACGAGCGCCGCCGGCGCCTCGCACATGAGCCGCGCGATGCGGTCGACGTCCAGCCCTCGGCCGGCCCCCGCCGTCCACACCGCGGGCAGCCCGAGCTGGAGCGAGGCGATGCCGCCCCATGCCCCGAAGAAGTCCCCGCCGCTGGCCTTCATCGCCGGCGGGGCGGGGGAGTGGTCCGAGACGACCATCCCGATGGACCCGTCGGCGAGCCCGCCCCAGAGCGCCTCGCGATGGGTGCCGTCCCGGATGGGTGGCGCGCACTTGTACTCGGTGGCCCCCGCGGGCACCTCGTCCGCCGAGAAGGTGAGGTAGTGCGGGCAGGTTTCGGCGGTGATCGGCAGCCCGCGGCGCCGGGCGTCGCGCACCACGGCCAGGCCGTCGGCGGACGTCAGGTGGACGACGTGCACGGGCGTGGGCCACCGCTCCACCAGCCGGACGAGCATCTCGATGGCCGCCACCTCGGCGGCGGCGGGCCGCGAGGCGAGGTACGACGCGTAGCCGACGTCGCCGCCCTCGGGGCGCCCGGTGAGACGGGCGGGGTCTTCGGCGTGGACCATCAGCACGGCGCCGAGCGACGCGAGCACCGGGAAGGCGATGCGGAGATCGGATTCGCCGACGTGCGGAAACTCCTCCACGCCGGAGGGGGCGAGGAAGCACTTGAAGGCGAGCACGCCGGCCGAACGAAGGGCCGCGAGGTCGCCGGCGTTGCCAGGCACGACGCCGCCGATGAAGCCGACGTCGATCATGCACTGGCCGCGCGTCGACGCACGCTTGGCGATGAGCGCGGCAACGGTGGTGGTGGCGGGGATGGCGTTGAGGGGCATGTCGAGGAGGGTCG
>JAQBPZ010000291.1 GCA_028287225.1 Gemmatimonadota bacterium | reverse complement strand
AGCCGCACGAGGCGCTGCCAGAGCGCCTGCGAGGATTCGCGATCGTCCAGCGCGCGCACCTGCGGGAGCTCCCGCCACGCGGATCGCAGGCCGATGATGAGCCGCTCGGCGCGTACGGGATCCTCGGCGCGCGACTCCACCGCAAGCTGACGCGCGGCGGCGCGGAACGCCGCGCCCGACTCACCCTTTCCGCCGTGGCCGAGCAGTCGCTCGGCACCGTACTCGGCGAGCACGTGCGACAGCGCCTGCAGGCCGCCGGTGGTGGTCGACGAGTCGAGGCGCAACCGTCCGCGCGGGGGCGCATCGGGACGGGAGCCGGAATGGCTGCGCGGGCTCATGCTCATGCGAAAGCGCCTCGTGGCGTTCGTTGCAGCGGACGCGGGGTTCGGCGTCCGCACCTGCAACATAGCGCCAGCTGTTTACACGCGCAAACTGTTGACCAACAACGGCTTAAGTGAATCGCTGGGTATGGTTCCGTACCTTGTCGGCCGCCACCCGCCGCGCGCCGCACTCGGACGACGGACTCTCCCCGGCAAGGCTCAGGTCCAGAACACCGCCCCGTACTTCACGCTGCGCCTCGGCTCGGCCATCATCGGCTCCACGGCGTCGCGCCAGGTGGCGTAGTGCGCCGTCTCCTTGTGGCGCGCCGGGTCGTCGGCCGAGCGGTAGACCTCGACCAGCAGGAAGCGGGCAGGGTCGTCGTGCTGCCGGATCACGTCGAATCGCTCGACGCCGGGCTCCTGGATGCTCGCGCGGGCGTTCGCGACCGTCGCCGCGATGAAGGCGTCGACGGCGTCCGGCTTCACGTGAACGAAGACGTGGATGATGAGCATGGTCTCTTCGAGGTCGAGAGCTTCAACGCGGAGGGAACGCGCGAGTACGCAGAATATTGCAGGTCGCGCATCTCCACAGCGGTTCGGGGTCCGACACCGCACGCGCTGGGTCGTCTCCTCGCGGTGTCCTCCGCGACCCTCCGCGTTGAAGCCGCCGCCCCTGGCCCTGCTCGCCAAACGGAGCATGAGGGTGCATCCTTCTCCCGCTCTACCCGCCCCCCACCTGGTATCCCGATGCAGGACCTCACGACCGGCTCCATCACCCGCCTGCTCCTGCAGACCATGGGCTTCATGCTGCTCATGATGGTCTTCCAGACTCTCTACGTGCTGATCGACCTCTACTGGGTCGGACGGCTCGGCACCGCCTCCGTGGCCGCGGTGGGGATTGCCGGCAACCTGATGTTCGCCGTGCTCGCGCTCACACAGATGCTCTCGGTGGGCACGACGACCGTCGTGGCCCATGCCATGGGGCGCCGCGACAACGCGGCTGCGCGGCTCGCCTTCAACCAGTCGCTCTCGCTCGCGATGCTCTGCGGCGTCCTCTTCCTCGTCGTCGCGCTGTCGGTGCGCACCGGCTACGCGCGGACGCAGAGCGCCGACGTGGAGACCGCGCATCAGGCCGGCGCGTACCTGCTGTGGTTCATCCCGGCCATGGCGATGCAGTTTCCACTCGTCGCGATGTCCGCCGCGCTGCGCGGTGTCGGCAACTTCAAGCTCGGCGTCGCGGTCGGCGTCGCGACCGTCGTGATCAACATCGTCGTGGCCCCGGTGCTCATCTTCGGCTGGCTCGGCGCGCCCGCGCTCGGGATCAGCGGCGCGGCGATCGCGTCGCTGCTGGCGATCGCCATCGGCAACGTCTGGCTGGTGCTGCACTTCCGTGGCGACACCGTGCTCGCGTTCGCGCGTGCCGAGTGGGCGCCGAGGGCCGCGGTGTGGAAGCGGATGCTCGGGATCGGGCTGCCGGCTGGGTTCGACTTCGCGATGATGGCCGTCTACCTGTTCATCGTGTACGCCGTCACGAAGCCGTTCGGCGCGGCGGCGCAGGCGGGGTTCGGGATCGGCATGCGGGTGATGCAGGCCGGGTTCATGCCGGTCGTGGCGCTCGGCATGTCGGCGGCGCCGATCGCGGGACAGAACTTCGGCGCGCGCCGCGCCGATCGCGTCCGCCACACCTTCCGCGACGCGGCCCTGCTCGGCGCGGCGATGATGCTGGCGTTCTTCATCCTCTGCCACCTGGTCCCCTCGGGGCTCATCAGCGTCTTCACGAAGGATCCGGCGGCGATCGCCGTGGGCGACGAGTACCTTCGCATCGTCTCGTGGAGCTTCGTGGCGTCGGGGGTCATCTTCGTCACGGGCAGCATGTTCCAGGCGATGGGCAACACGGTGCCGTCGATCTTCACGTCGCTCGTGCGCATCCTGCTGGTGGCCGCGCCGATTGTCGTGCTGGCGCGGCGGCCTGGCTTCGCGCTGCCGACCATCTGGCATCTCGCGGTGATCTCGGTGTGGGTACAGCTCGCGGTGGCGCTCCTGCTGCTGCGCCGCGAGTTCCGGCGGCGGCTCGACTTCGCGGCGACACCGCCGGCCAGCTCGGTTCAATCCGCCGAGGTTCCCGTTGCCGTCGGTGCCATGGACTAACGTCGGTTCGCCCCGTTCCTGCTCAAAGGCATTTCACCGGAGGACGCGGAGGACGGCCGCTCGGGAGGCCACGCGAGGCGTCGGTTCGGACCGGATGCACCGGATTGCAGCGAGAACTGCCGGATTCCTGCGGGGCGCGCCGGTGGGCGATGCTGCACCGGAAGCGATCCGGCAGTTTTCGGTGCACTCGCTGCATTCGGTCCGAACCGGCCCGTCTGGATGCGTCCCGAGCGGCTCTCCTCCGCGTCCTCCGCGGTGAAGTCATTTCATGTGGAAGCGTGAGCACCAGCCTTTCGAGTGTCCGTGCCAGCTCTCCATCCGTAGCGCATCACATAGCCCCGCTCATCATGCCGAAACGTATCGTCCTCGCTTGCGCCTTCGCCCTCGCCCCTGCTCTCCTTGGCGCGCAGGAATCCATCGACCGCGAGATGATGGCGAGGATCAGGGACGAGGGGATGAACCGGTCGCAGGCGTGGGCGATGATCGATACGCTCGCCACCGTGATCGGCCCGCGGCTCACCGCGTCGCCCGCGTACCTGCGCGCGGCACACTGGGCGCGCGACCGCATGACGGCGACGGGACTGGCCGGTGTGCGCCTGGAGGCCTTCCCCTTCGGACGCGGATGGGAGCTGGACCGCTTCGCCCTCGAGATGACCGCGCCGCGGTATGCGCCGCTGATCGGGTATCCGGATGCGTGGTCGGCGTCGACGGCCGGCGAGATCACCGGCACGCCGGTGGTGATCGCCGGCCTGTCGGCGGATTCGGTGGAGCGGATGCGCGCGCGGCTCAGGGGCGCCATCGTCATGACGCAGCCGATGATGACGACGTTCATCCGCGAGGACCGCATCAATCCCACCGCCGCGAACGCGCCGCCCGACGTCGCCCCCGTGCCGCCGGCCGTTCGGCCCGCCGCGCGGCCCGGCCCCACCGAGGCGCAGCGCATCGCCGCCATCCTGCACGACGCCGGCGTTGGCGCGGTGCTGCGGCCGAGCCGAGGGGAGCATGGCACTCTCTTCCTCCAGACCCGCGACGCCGGCGTCAGCGCCGTGCCGTCGGTCGTCGTGTCGGGCGAGCATTACAACAACCTGCTGCGCCTGATCGATGACGGGGTGCCGGTGACGGTGCGGGTGAACGTGCAGGCGCGGTACCTGACGCAGGACACCAGTGGCTACAACGTCATCGCCGAGCTGCCGGGGAGTGATCCGCAGCTGAAGGACGAGGTCGTGATGATCGGCGCGCACCTCGACTCGTGGCATGCGGCCACGGGCGCGACCGACAATGCCGACGGCGTGGCGACGGTGCTCGAGGCGATGCGCATCCTGAAGGCCGTGGGCGCCCACCCGCGCCGGACGATCCGCGTCGCGCTCTGGGGCGGCGAGGAGGAGGGCCTGCTCGGCTCGCGCGCCTGGGTGGCGCAGCACCTCGCGGGCGACGCGAACAGGGCCGCGCGCGACCGGATGTCGGTGTATCTCAACATCGATCCGGGCTACGGGCCGGTGTACGGCTTCTTCAGCGAGGGGAACCGCGAGGCGAAGGCGCTGTTCGACGCGTGGCTGGAGCCATTCCGCGACGTGGGCGCGCGACGGAACGTCATTGCGGGGATCGGCAACACCGACCACCTCAGCTTCATCGCCGCCGGGGTTCCGGGCTTCAACCCGATCCAGGAATACGCCGGCTACGACGTCCGCATCCATCACACGAACATGGACACGATGGAGCGGATGCGGCCCGAGGACGTGAAGGAGGCCGCCGTGGTGTTCGCGGCGTTCGCGTACAATGCCGCGATGCGCGACGGGATGATGCCCAGGGGTCGGTAGCGCTTCAGGGACACGGCAAAGCAGGAGCATTCTGAAGGGATCGGCCCACTCGCACGGCCGAGTGCGCTGGCGCCGCGCCGGGGAGGCTGTATCGTCTGGGGTGTTCGCCGACCCCTGAGCCTCCCACCTCGGTGCCAACCATGACAGCATCCCGCGCCACCCCGCTCGTCGCCGCGCTCGCGCTCTCGCTCGCCGCCTGCGGCAAGTCGGACAAGTCGTCGGAGAAGGCGATCGCCGATACCACTTCCACGCCGATCACCCCGGTGGTCACGACGCCCGCCGCCGCACCGGGCGGCTCCACCGCGGGGGCCGGGTCCCTGGCGCTCGCGGACGTCGCCGGCACCTGGAAGATGCGCACGGTTCCCAGCAGTGGCAGCGACACCTCCCCGACCCTCTCGACCCTCACGGCGAGCGGCGAGGCGGGCGGCTGGAAGATGAAGTTCGCGAACGGCCTGACGGTCACGGCGCGCGTCACCTCGATGGCCGACAGCATCGTCTACGAGATTGGTCCGTACCAGAGCGTGCGCCGGAAGGGCGTGACCGTCACGACGCGCGGCGTGCTGCGGAAGGCGGGCGACAAGCTCGTCGGGACCCTCGTTGCGCACTACACGGGGGGCGGCCCGGACTCCGTGGTGACGATGCGGAGCGAGGGCACGAAGGTTCAGTGATCGTTGCGCCGGCTTGCTGTCACACAGTTCGACTGCTTCAACGCAGAGGGCGCAGAGGGAACAGCGAGGGCGCAGAGGAAGTCTGCTCCGGCGCACCTCCAACACCTCCTTCGTGGTCAGCTGTGCCCTCCGTGTCCTCTGTGTCCTCTGTGGTAAAACGCTGTTGAAGAGCATTTGACCACAGAGGACACGGAGGACACGGAGGACTGCTTTGCAGGTGTCGCGCTCCTCTGCGTCCTCTCGCTTCTCCTCTGTGCCCTCTGCGTTGAAGCTGTTTGAAGCAGTCGAAGCAGTCGAAGCAGTCGAAGCTGTCCGACAGCAGCGAGGCGCGAGCTACTGTCGCCGCAAGCCGCGGCCAGGGCGGGCGCCGGTCACGGCGCCGTTCCGCACGACCGGCACGCCGTTCACGATCACGTGCGTGATGCCCACCGACGTCTGCACCGGGTCGACGAACGTCGCGCGGTCGCAGACCGTCGCCGGGTCGAAGATCGTGAGGTCGGCGTACATTCCCGCCTTGAGCACGCCGCGCTCGGCGAGGCCCACGCGCGCCGCGGGCAGCGCGGTGAACTTCCGCACCGCGTCCTCGAGGGTGAGGATGTGCCGCTCGCGGACGTAGCGGCAGAGGATGCGCGGGAAGGCGCCGTACGCGCGCGGGTGCGGGCGTTCCTTCACCGTCGAGTCGGCGGCGCGTGCGCCCGCGTCGATCCCCACGCTGACCCAGGGCTGGCGCATCACGTAGTCGACGTCGTCCTCCGACATGGAGAAGTAGATCGCGGCGGTGCGTGCGCGGTCGGCAGACAGGATGTCGAACAGCGCGTCCACCACGTCCTGCCCGCGGGCGCGGGCGACGTCGTCGAGGCGCATCCCCTGGTACTTCCGCAGGGAGTCCGCGGTGACGTTGGCGAGCATCACCCCGTGCGGGCCGCCCGCGGAGGTACCGATCTCCGAGCCGGCGGTGCCGCTGCCCGTGAGCGCTTCCCGGAGCCGGGCCCGGGTCGCGGGATCCCGCAGGCGCGCCAGCATGGAGTCCGTTCCGCCGGCGTGCGCCCAGCCCGGCAGAACGTTGTCGAGTCCCGTGCCACTCGCCGCATAGGGATACTGATCGGCGCTGACGTCCACGCCACGTGCGCGCGCGGCGTCGATCGCGGCGACGGCGTCGCGGACCTTGCCCCAGTTCTTCTGGCCGCTGGCCTTGAGGTGGTGGATCTGGACGTATCCACCCGCCTGCTCGCCGATGGAGATCGCCTCGTTCACCGCCTCCACCAGGCGATCCCCTTCGCTGCGGATATGGCTCGCGTAGCCGCCGCCATGGCTGGCGGCCACCTTCGCCAGCTCCACGACCTCGCTCGTGGGCGCGAAGCTGGCGGGGGCGTAGATCAACCCGCTCGAGAGGCCCATCGCGCCCTGCCGCATGGCCCTGTCCACCTCGCTGCGCATGACGGAGAGCTCGGCGGGCGTCGCGGCGCGGGCCGCGTCACCCATCGCGAAGCGACGGACGGAGCCGACGGTCACGAAGGTGGCGAGGTTGATCGCCGGCCTCGCAGCGTCCAGCGCGGCGAAATAGCCGGTGAGATCGGTCCAGGCCACTCTCGACCGCGTCGCGGAGTCGAGCTCGGCGAGCGTGCGCTCGTTCACGGGAACGACGCTCGTCACCTCGCCGGTGATCTCGGTCGTGATGCCCTGGGTGATCTTGGAGATCGCGCGGCCGTCGCGAATGAGCGGGTATTCGGAGTGGCCCAGCATGTCGATGAAGCCCGGCGCGACCACGAGGTCATTGGCATCGATCGTGTCACGCGCCGAGGCGCCGGCGAGGCGGCCAATGGCGGTGATGCGATCGCCGGAGATCAGGATATCGCCGCTGTACCATGGGCTCCCGGTCCCGTCGACGATGTGCGCTCGGCGGATGAGGAGCGTAGCGGGCGTGACAGGTGCGCTCCCGCGCGCAATGGTGACCGGGGGGGCGAGTGCTGGCGTCGCACAGGCGGCGAGCGCAAGGGTGGCGAGGGCTGCGAGTGAAGGTCGTGGCATTGGGCGGCTATCGAGGTATGGCCTGGGCTGTGCGGGTACGCGCATTCCTGCGAATCCCTCTCGGGGAAGATCCCCGCGAATCCCTGTTCAGGAGTCGAAGATGCATTCGCGTCGATCGCCGCGCATCGCATCCGTTGAACTTCGCGTACGCTCACGGCAGCAGCGGCCCGGACGGCTCCGCGACCCAGCGCAACACGGCAATGGTGCAGCGTGGCGACGGCGAGCGGAACAGGGGAAGGCGCTGACCGCGGAACAGGTTCGCGGGCCCCTCGCTCCCCGGTCAACGCTCAGCCCTGGAGACATGAGATGAAGATCGGAATCATCGGCGCCGGCAACATCGGCGGCACGCTCGCCCGCCGCTTCGCCACGCTCGGCCACGAAGTCGTGCTGGCCAACTCGCGCGGACCCTCCACGCTCGAGGACTTCACGCGGGAGATCGGGGCCTCGGCCGTGACGGTCGAGGAGGCGGTGCGCGATCGCGACGTCGTCGTCGTGACCATCCCCGAGAACGCGATCCCGAAGCTGCCGCGCGGGCTGTTCGACTCGGCACGCAAGGATACGGTGGTGATCGACACGGGCAACTACTATCCGCAGCAGCGGGACGGCCGGCTCGCCGCGATCGAGGACGGGATGACCGAGAGCGCCTGGGTCGCGCAACAGCTCGGCCGTCCGGTGGTCAAGGCGTTCAACAACATCTACGCGCAGCACCTGCTCGAGAAGGGCCAGCCGGCGGGCACGCCGAAGCGGATCGCCCTGCCGATCGCGGGCGACGACGCGGCCGCGAAGAAGACGGTGATGGCTCTCGTGAACGAGCTCGGCTTCGACGCGGTCGACGCGGGCACGCTGGCCGGCTCGTGGCGGCAGCAGCCCGGCTCGCCGGTGTACGGCTCCGACTTCGACGCGGCGGGAGTGCAGGATGCGCTCGGGAAGGCGAAGCGGGAGCGCACGCCGGAGTGGAAGGCGAAGTAGCGGCCGGTCTGCCTTCTCGCTCGGCCCCTGGCTGTGTGCGTACGCGAATTCCTGTGAATCCCTCTCACGGAAGATTGTCGCGAATCTCTGCTCGAGCCTGAACGATGTATTCGCGCCGATCGCTGTTCATCGCATTCGAAGGAATTCGCGTACGCATGCGGCGATGGGGCAGGCTACTGCGTTGGACGCTGGAGGATGAGCTTCACCGGATATGTGCCGGCCGCTCCACCGGAGGACGGCAGCGGCTGCTCGAGCGTCAGTACCATCGAGCCGTCGCGGCCCAGCGACACCTGCTCCTTGAGCGGCAGGGGGTACGCTCCCATTCGGGAGAGAACGAGCGTCGAGTCCTGACCCCGTATGTGCGCGCGCACGGTGTCGCTGCTCGGGACTCCAGCCTCGCCATTCTCCGCGACGTTCCGGGTGGTCAGGATGAGACGCAGCGAATCGGGCGCGATGATGAGGACGGAGGCATGCGTGAGCTGACGCCCCCCTGGGCTGATCCGTCCGCGTTGATGAACGCGGGGAGCGGGTGGTCGTTCGCGCTGACGGCTTCGAAGAAGACGGGATAGAGGGGATCGGGCCCGGTGGTCTCGATCCCCATTGGGTTGCCAAGGCAGGACGTGGTGAGGACTGCCAGCGCAGCCACGGACAGCAGCGAACGCGTACGTGTGATCATTTCAGCCTCGGAAGGAAGAACGGCACTCATCGCGGCACGAGCACGAACCCGCGGGACGTCGAGCTGGACAAGACAGCCCGATGAGCCCTACTTCGCTTCGCACGCCCGCGTCACGTCGACATGCACGATTGCCTGCCTCCGTCAGGCCTTGGCTGGCGGCGTACGCGAATTCCTGCGAATCCATCCCGGAGAGGATCGCCACGAATCCTCCCGTACTTCTCAGTGAGGCATTCGGGTCGTTCGCAGTTCATCGCATTCACGGGACTTCGCGTACGCACACCGCAGCAGGCGACCGGCGCAGTACTCAGCGCGGGAGCGTGATACGGAAGCGCAGGCCCTCGGCGCCACCGTGTGCCTCGAGCTTCCGGAAGCGCTCCACCAGGCGGCCGCCGTTCGCCTCGATCACGCGCTGCGAGGCCGTGTTGTCGAGCGTGGTGGCCAGCTCCACGAATGGCAGGCCCTCCGCGGCCACCTCTTCGAGCATGAGCGCGAGCGCCCGCGTCGCGTACCCGCGACGACGTTTCCATGGGACTACCGAGTACCCGATGTGACCGAGGCAGTGCGGCGGGAGCGCGGTGGTGCCGGGCTGCCAGCGGAAGCCGATCCCGCCGCAGAACTCGCCGTCCCACATCCAGCGGTGGTATCCGGGGAGGCGAGGGACCTCGGAGCCGTCCGGGAGGGTGATCGGGGGGCCCCTGCCCTCGCGGTCGTCCTGCCCGGCCAGGAAGCTGTCGGCGTCGGACTCGATCTGCAGCAGCTCCTCGGCGGCCGCCTCGGGACGGGTGTTGTCGGGCGACCAGCCGCGGCGGAGGGCATCCATGTAGGCCGAGAGGCGCGCGGGGTCGGGGACGACGAGGTGGAGGGGCATGGTCATGGGTGCGCGTGACCCTGGGCTGTACGGCGTACGCGAATTCCGCGAATCCGCTTCACTGATGATTGCCGCGACTTTCCTCGGTCAGTGAAAGTATATTCGCGTCGATCGCCGTGCTGCGCATTCGTGGACTTCGCAGCTCGATCAATGGATCCTCAGTCATGGACCGCCTTGCAAGCGCTGGACATTGCACTTGTGGCTTGGTGCGTACCCGCATCTCCGTGAATGGGCAGCGAATTTCAACGAATGAACTGGCTCGATGAGGTCCATTCGGAGCGCTTCGTTACCAATTCGCAGGCATTCGCGTACACACCAAGGCACCAAGGCACCAAGGCACCAAGGCACGATGCGATCAGGGTGCAGCGTTCGGCCGAGCGCGACGAGCCTTGCCGTCCGGGGTCCGCCCCTTGCTCGCCGACTCGGCCACGAAGAACGCCGACTTGAGCTCCATCGCGCTCATCGAACGCTCGGAGAACATCTCCACCTCGGCAAGGAGGGCACGCCAGAGCGCCTCGAGCGTTGCGTCGCCATTCGCGTAGCCGCGGATGCGCTGGGCCGTCCGATCGAGCACGCGGCGCGCGCGCGGGTAGTCGCCGGCGCGGTTGGCCTCGGTCGCTTCGGCCCGCGCGCGGGCGGCATAGAGCGCCGCCACCTCGTGATCCACGGCGCGATCGCGTGGCTGGGCATCGTTCTCGGCGTGGTTCGCATACACCCAGGACATCTCCACGAGATGATCCGCCGCCATGGAGCTGCGCTCGGTCAGGGCGACGCCAACCACCGCGCCGTCGTGGCGACGTCCGGTGGCGAACCGGACCCGGACGACGACGCGGACCTCCTGGCCGGACGCGAGGTCCCCGAGCTCGACACGCAGCTCGTTGTCGCCCTGGACGCGGACGAAGCGATGGCGGTTGAGAGGCTCCGCCTCGGCGCCGGCGGGCAGGGTGACCTGAAGGGCCGCGTCGCGCACGACGACTTCGAGCGCCTCACCCAGCTCGCTGGTGAGCAGGTCCGGGATCTGGCGCGGCGTCTGGATGAAGTAGAACTGTCCGCCGCCCTCGTGGGCGATGTCGCGGAGCAGCCGCTCGTCGAAGTCCGCGCCCACGCCGAAGGTGCTCGTCGCCATCCCGCAGCGGCGGAGCTCCGCGGCCTGCGCCGCGAGCGCGGACGGCTCCACGACCCCGCTGTTCGTGAGCCCGTCGGTAATGAGCAGGACCCGGTTCACCGAGTCCGCGGAGAGCCGCGCGGCGATCTCGCCGGCACCGGCGACCCAGCCGGCGTGGAGATCGGTACCGCCGCGTGGACCGACCTCGGTCAGGCGACCCAGCGCGAGGCGCTTCGCCTCGGCCGTTGCGAACGTCGACTGCGCGAGGACGTCGACCTCGGTGTCGTAGACCACGAGGGTGAAGCGGTCGTCCGGATGAAGCATCCGGAGGGATTCCTCGACGGCCTGCCGCGCGAGCTCGAACTTCCGCTCGCCATCCATGGAGCCCGAGCGGTCGAGCACGAGTCCGACGTTGACGGGCGGGCGATTCGCGCGCGGCGGAGCCGTCGGCGCGGTCAGGGAGATCATGAGGTACCGGGTGCTGCGCGTCGCGGAGCGGAGCAGCGAGCGGTCGGTACGTAGGGAGAGCTGCATGTGGTACCCTCCTCGGAGTGTCGCGCCGGTCGTCCGGCGTGAGAGCAGGATACGGGGAGGGTCTGACAAGCCCTTCTCGGCGGTCGTCTGGGCTTGGAGCGAATTCCTGCGAATGGGTA
Source organism: Gemmatimonadota bacterium (assembly GCA_028287225.1). Classification (GTDB taxonomy): domain Bacteria; phylum Gemmatimonadota; class Gemmatimonadetes; order Gemmatimonadales; family Gemmatimonadaceae; genus AG11. The sequence goes on along the minus strand of JAQBPZ010000291.1, from coordinate 10,835 downwards.
GCTAATCTTCGCGAGGCTCGTGGAATGCTTTTGCGGGCGTGTCGCACGGATTCGCTGCCCATTCGCGGAGATCTGCGTACAGGGACAACGCAGGGCGAATGCCGCTCAGGTGGGGAATACGTCCTGGAGCCAGGCCTCGTCGGTGATGCTCGAGCTCGCGAGATATCGGCCGATCGCCGGGCGACTCCTACCGTGCGCCCTCTCCGGCCACATGCACCTTCGCCAGATCCACCAGATGGCCTGTACACCCCACTCCGGCCAGCTGATTCCGCCAGAGTGTGGCGGCCGTCCGCCGATCGATGCGCCGCTCATGGGTCCCCTCATTCCGCAAGCCGCGGAAGTCGTCTCGAGCTTTGTGAGGTACGCGAATTCCTGCGAATCCCTCTCAAGGAAGCTTGTCGCGAATCCCTGCTCGAGCCTGACGGTTGTATTCGTGTCGCTCGCAGTGCGACGCATTCGCGGGAATTCGCGTACGCACACCGCAGCACGCGCCTTCACGGCCCTGTCATCCCGCGAGCCGCGCGAGACGATCCGCGAGTGCCGCGCGAAGCGTCTCGGGCGCGAGCACCTCTGCATCGGGCCCGTACTGGAGCACGTGCCGGATCGCCCAGGAATCGTCAGCCACCGGATGCTCCATGGTCAAGCTCCCGTCGTCCGCGAGCGGCTGCCCCTCCCGCTCGGCGATCCATCGCGCGATCCGCGGCGAGTAGCGAATGGTCATTCGCTTGCTCGTATCCGATACGAAGGCCCGCCCCGCCTCCTGCACCCGCATGCCGACGCTGGCATCGCGCTCGAAGGTCTCCTCCAGCGCCCGTGCCGCCTCGATCCGGTCGAGGCGGAAGAAGCGCAGCGATCCGTCGTCGCTCGTCGCCACCAGGTACCACATCTGCTCGGCGAAGGCGAGCGAGTGGGCGCAGACGGTTCGCGTCGTGCTCTCGGTCGCGCCGCCGGCGCGATAGCGGAGCTCCACCTTCCTGTCACCGGCGATAGCCCGCCGCAGCATCTGCAGGTGCTCGGCCGAACCGGCGTCGCTCAGGTCGGCGTAGCGAGTGCCTTCATGGCGGTCGTTCGACGGAACGCGGCTGATCGTCTGGCGAAGGCGCTCGAGCGCGCGATCGATCGGCGCCTGCTCGGCGGGCGTTCGCTCGCGGCGCAGCATCGTGAGGCCGAGCTCCAGGGCGCAGAGCTCGGGCATCGTCAGTCGCATCGGCCGGTGGAAGTGGCTCGCGTTGACGCAGACGGTGTCGCCGTCCACGAACACCGACACCCCCTCGATGAACCCGCCCGGATCGTCGAACCGGTCCGAGATGGAGTCGAGATCCCGGAGCAGCTCGGCCGGATCCGTCTCGGCCTTGGCGGCAATGTCGACGAGGGTGTGCTCCTCGCCGTCGGCAAGGCGCGGGATGAGGTGCAGGACGCGCTTCAGCTGCGCGGACGCGGTATCGCTCATGACGCGTAGATCGTGCGGGTGCGCTCGACGAGGCTCGCGTACTCGTTGACGAGCGCTGCCGGCGACACCGGCATCGCGTCGCCCGCGAAGGAGAAGAGCCAGCGCGCGAAGCTGTCGGTCCGCCGCACCGTGAAGCGGCGGAGCGTGGCCGAGGAGCTGTCGGGACGACCGAGCGCGGCGGCGGCGATCACGGCGCCGGAATCGCCGGTGAACTCGACCACTGCCTCCAGCGCGTCCCCGTCGCCGATCTCCCAGGCCTGACGCGACTGGGCGTGCGTCCGGAGCGAGAAGGTCCTGGGGATCTCGTAGTCGGGCGTTCCGGCCTTCGTGGCATTCACCTTCAGCGCGTCGATGCGGCTCACGCGGAAGTTGCGAAGCGCATCCTTCTCCACATCCCGCGCGGCGAGGTACCAGTGCCCGCTGACGAAGAAGAGCCCGTACGGCTCCACCGTCCGATCCGCGCTGGAACCGCTGCCGATCGTGTGGTACGAGAAGCTGATCCGCTTGCGGCGGAACAGCGCATCGCCGAGCGTGGCGAGTGCCTTCGGGTCCGCCCGCTTGCGCGGCGGGACCAGCAACGCGTCGCCCGGCCCGTCGGTGGCGCCGAGCGGGAGGTCGAAGGCCAGCTTCCTGACGGCGTTGCGGGCCTCCTCGGCGAGCACCGGATCTCCGACCTGTGCAACGCGACGCGCCCCCTGGACGATCGCCTCCAGCTCGTCGGGCTCGAAGGCGAGGGTCTCGAGCGAGCGGTAGCCGTACCGGTCGACCGTCGTCGGCTTCTCGATGCCGCGTCCCGAGACGATGCCGAGATACGGGAGGTAGAACTCCCTGGTGCGGAGCGTGTACGCCGACTCGTCGCTCCCCTCCTCGCCGATCGAGAGGATCGGGACGCCCAGCTCGCGGAGCTCCACCTTGTCGCGCTCGAACATGCGCTTGAGGGTGGGGGACGGGTTGCCGGCGGCGATGCTGCCGTCGGCGAGGTAGGTGGGGACGCTCTTCGCGAGCTCGTCGAAGGTCACCGGCAGGCGGTGGGCGAGGAGGGCGGCGAGGAGGTCGATCCAGCGCTGGACCTTGGGGGTGCCGGACATCGTCAGCCGGACATCGGCAGGACCCGGCTCGACGGCGCCGCCGAGGGCACCCACGAGCGTCCCACGTCGCACACCTTTCGCTTGCGGTACCCGCAGATATCGCACTTGGGGCCCGCGATCGTCACGTAGTCCCGCTCGGCGATCCGGGCAACGGTGTCGACCGACCACGGACCGGTGTCGTGGCTGGCCGAGTCGAATGCCCACCTGTGTATCCTGGGGCCTGTGAGGAATACCAGCGCGCATTCGGCGACTTCGCCGATTCCCGCGCCGGCCAGCGCCATCGCGTAGAGCTCGAGCTGCGGGGCGTAGTAGTCGGTGAGGTACTCGAAGCGTCCCGTGCGGCTGAAGTCATTCGACTTGTAATCAACGACTGTCCAGCGGCCATCCTGACCCTGCATGGCGAGGTCGATCACTCCCTCGATCATCACACCGCCAACGCGCATCGCGAAGGGCCACTCACGCTCGACGCGTGTCGCATTGCGGATCGCATCGCCGATCTCTCCGCCAAGCACGGCCTTCAGCATGCGTGACAGCGCAGGCCGCAGCTTCACGTCCTGCTCGGCCACGAGGCGCACGATCTCGGCTTCCTGATCCACCGCATCCAAGCGCGCCCGCTCGAGCAGCGAGTGAACGATCGTGCCGAGCTCGACCGGCGATACCTCGCGCGTGTCCTCACCGCGCACGGCTGCGCGGCGCGAGAGGTTCTCCTCGATCTCCAGGACGTGCGAGAACCGGTAGACCTGCGGACAGCGCCGGTACGCGAGCAGCTCGGTCACCTTGAGCGACAGAGGCAGCGCCTCGAGCGCCGGCAGCGCAGCCTCGGACACATCCGTGATCGTCGGCGTGAAGGTCGCCGACAGCGGCTCCCCGCCCTGGTACCGGGTCCGTTCGAGCACCGGGCCAGGGACGTAGCGCACCAATGTCCGGTAGGAGCCGCAGTCGTGGGTACCCGCCGAGGTGAGCGTGTCCTCGTCGTTCTGCTGGAGGAAGGAGAGGACGTTGAACTTCTTCGCCCCTGCTCGCGAGCCGGAGGAGCTTCCCTCCACCTTCTGCTTCACGGTGGCGGAGAGGATCAGCCGTTCGCGGGCCCGCGTGAGCGCAACGTACAGGAGGCGGCGCTCCTCCGCCTCGGCGCGCTCGTCACTCTCCTCGATGATCGACTCCAGCGAGAAGGGACGCACCTGTTCACCGTTGCCGTCGAGTGCCTTGCACAGCAGCGTACCATGCCGCGCGCTGAAGCCGGCGCTGCTTCCCTTCGAGGGACTCTGGAGGTTGGGCAGGCACACGATCGGCCACTCCAGCCCCTTGGCCTGATGGATCGTCGAGAGGACGACGACGTCGTCCGCCGCGCCAACGAGGGGCGCCGTCGATTCATCCGTCATCAACTCACGGGTCCGCTGCAGCTCCTCGTACGCCTCGAGCGGCGTGATACTCCCCATGTCGCGTACCTGGCGACGCACCTTGGCGAGGTTGGCGAGCATCGCCGGGCCATCAAGGTGCGCGGCGAGGGCGGCCTCGTACCCGAACACACGAATCGCGTCTTCCAGCGCCTCGGTCGCGCTCCTCGCACGCGCCCTCGTCCTCAGGGCGACGAATGCCGAATGGAAGCCGGCCAGCGGCTCGTAGCGGCGGAGCGCATACCAGAGCGCCGGCATCCTTCCGCCCGACGCGGGGGCGCGCAACCGCCAGAGGTCCGCGTCGCTCGCCCCCACGAACGGGGAGCGCAGCACGGCCGCCATCGCCAGGTCGTCGAGGGGAAGCGCGATGGCGCGCAGCATCATCAGGCAGTCCAGCACCTCCGCGCGCTCGTAGAACCCCTTCCCCGCCGCCGTGACGTATGGAACGCCCCGCTCCGCGAGCGCTCGCTCGAAATACGGGATCGCGGTTCGCGTCCGGAAGAGGATCGCGATGTGCCTGGGCCGCAACGGGATCCAGGACAGCTCGCGCGACTCGGCATCGCGCACGAGCGGCGCCGCGCGCAGCAGGCGCACGATCTCCTCGGCGACCGCGGCGGCTTCGCGCGGGCGACCCTCACTGATCGGCTCATGCTTCCTTCCGTCGTCGAGCAGGCGTTGTTCGGCATAGATCGCCGTCACCGCCGGCTCCTCCAGCCACTGATCGCCGTAGTCCGCGCGGCCGTCGATCGTGGCGAACTGCCCGCCGAGCAGGGGCGCACCGAGTCCGTTGATGAGGGCGATGATCTCTGGCCGGCTGCGGAAGTTCTCGGGAAGCTCGAGGCGATTCTTTTCCGCGAGGCGGCCGGCCGCCGCATGGAAGACGTCCGGGTCGGCACCCCGGAACTCGTAGATCGCCTGCTTCGGGTCGCCGACCATGAACAGCACGTTGGACGGCGTGCGCAGCGACTCGACGATACCGTACTGCAGCTCGTCGGTGTCCTGCGACTCATCCAGCAGGATGTGGCGGAACCGCTCGGCGTATTCCACCCGGACCGGTGCGTTGTCGGCGAGCAGGGCAGCAGCGCGGAGCTGGAGGTCGTGGAAGTCCAGCGCTCCGATCTTCCGCTTGTGCTCCGTGTACGACCGGTCCATCGCATCGGCGGCGGCGTAGACCGCCCGCTTGAGTGGGAGCAGCTCACGCTCGAGCACTTCCTGTGTGGCCCAGTCGGCGAACGACGCGCGAGGAGCGCAGTCCTTGATGGACTGGAGAAGCGACTTGATTGGCTCGCGGTGATCCTCGACGATCTGCCCCGTGAACCGGGTATTGCCCCAGCTGTCCACCGCAGCGGCGTTCGTCGCCCCTGCCGCCATGCACGAGCGGACCGCGGCGAGATACGCCTGGGCCTGATCATACATTGCCTTCCGAGACTTGAACTCCGCACCGTCGAGCAACGGTTCGAGCCGATGCATGCAGTCGAGCATGTCGCGCTCGGCGCGCGCCTGCAGTCCGCGGATACGCTCGAACGCCAGCTCGATGCACGCGTCGTCGTCGTGCACGACGTCCGCCTCGGCGCGCGCTCCCTTCGGGCCCTCGCGCAGCAGCCGAGCGACCTCGCGCACGAGGGAGAAGACGCGCCACCCTCCGTCGAACTCCTTGCCCAGTCGCGGAGCGAAGGCCCGCAGATCCTGGCGCTCGTACATCGCCTGGAGCGCCTCCTGGATCCAGAGCTCCTTGTCGTAGTCGGTGATGACCTGGAACGCCGGATCGATCCGGGCCTCGAATGGCCGCTCGCGCAGGATCCGCTCGGCGAAGCCGTGGATCGTGGAGATGTACGCCGCCTCGGTCGCCCGGCGAAGCTGCACCTCGCCCGACTTCTCGAAGATGCGGATCGCCCGCTCCTTCATCTCGGTGGCGGCCTTGCGGGTGAAGGTGATGGCGAGGATGCGCTCCGGTCCTACCTGTGGATCACGCGCGATGGCGACGAACCGGTCGACGAGGACCGTCGTCTTGCCCGAGCCGGCGCCCGCGGTCACCGCGAGGTCGCAGGCCAGGTCGCTCGACGCGCGCGCGCGATGATCGACGTCAGTCCTCGACACTCTTGCCTCCGACGCCGAAGGTCCCGATGCGGCACACGGGGCGCAGGTCGCAGTACCCGCAGTCGTCGTTGCGCGGCTTCGTCGCCAGCTCGCCCTTCGCGAGCCGCGCGATCTCCGAGCGGAGCGCCAATTGGCGCTCCTGCATGAAGACGCGGAAGTCCTCGGGCTCCAGCGTCCGCACCCCCTTGGTGTTCTCCGGAACGAACTGCTCCGCGAAGTCGCTGCGCACCACGCCGTAGCGCTCGCTGCTCGCGATCCCGAGATAGAAGGCACCCACCGGCTCGATGCCGAACAGTGGCAGCACCTCGCAGTAGATGGGAAGCTGGAAGTCCGCCATCTCCGTCAGTTCCTTCCCGTACGATTCACCCTTTCCGAACTTGTAGTCGATCGCAACGCCGTACTGCTTCCCGTCGCGCTCGACGACGTCCACCCGGTCGATCGAGCCGCGCAGGGTGCTGGCCCGCAGCGCGGTTCCCTCCGGCAGCGGGACCGTCAGGCCGTCAGGCCGCGAGGCCGGGTCGCGGTCCTCATCGGCGAGGCCGAAGGCGAGCTCGAAGTAGGCCGGCCGGCTCCCCGAGATCGCCAGGTGCTCGCGCTCCCGCATGAGGAGGTCGGACAGGTTGGCGAACAGCATCTCCCGGTCGAACTCCGCGGCCGCGGTGCGACGAGTCTCCCGCGGCACCTTCGCCGTCCACCACCTGTCGAGTGTCGCAGCGAGCAACGAGGGATCGAATGCCACGCGGCCGAGCTCGTTCAGCACGCAATGGGCGATCGTCCCCAGCTCGCGCGCCTGCAGCTGCGGTGCGCCGAGCGACTCGAGGCCGAGCCGCCTCTTCCCGAAGTGCTCGTAGAGACAGTGCACCACTTGGCGCGCCTGGCTCGCTGACATCGTCGCGGCCAGCGGCGTGCACTCGGCGAGGATCTCGGTCGGAAGCTGGATGGCCTGCCCGGAGTGCAGGAGGCCGTCGTAGGCGTACTTCTCACCCGTCGTGATCGACGCGAGCGTGTCCCGCACGGCCGCCAGCTCGGCGCCGAGCGAGTCGGCCGGCCGATGGCGGGACAGCATCGTCGCACGGGCGATGCGCTCGGCGCGGGATGCGGCGATACCGAGCGCCCAGGTCGTATCCCCGATCGAGCGTTCGGCCCGACTCTTCACGTCCAGGTCATCCATGTAGAAGGAAGGGAGCTGCCGGGCCCCGTCCTCCGCCGTCGCGGGCCATGAGATCGTCAGCGATTTCCGTGCGGCGCGGTGGACCCGATCGCGGCGCTCGGCCTCCTGGCTCGCGCGGTCAGCCGAGAGGGCGAACCTCGCTCCCTGGGCGTTGAGCGCCTTCTTCACCCGGTCAGGGAGGAGAGGCTCCTCGCGGGTGCGGCGCGGCACCAGCCCCTCGCGCCATCCGACCGCGAAGACGTGCGCCGCGCTCGGCAGCCCTGCCCCCGCGACCGTGAGATGCACGCCGTCACGTGCCTTCGCATCGACACGGACCGACGAGCCGGAGATCACCTCGCGCAGCTCACCCAGCCAGCGCCGAGCACTGATGCGCGACACGCCCATCGAATGGAGGGCGTCGTTGAGCTCCTCGGCTGCCGTCGCGAGCGCATCCCAGCCCTGCTGATCGAGCCGCAGCGCATCATCCCGGGAGGCAGCCAGGTGCGAGCGCCGGCCCGATGAGAGGAAGCCGAAGTCGAGGCCGAGCGACGTGAGCGCGGCGGCAAGCTCACGCGGCGTGCGCTCTCCTTCGAGCCGCGAGGCGAGCGCGGACACTTCGTCGGCGAGCTTGATGAAGCGCGTGCGGCGCGTGCTGGGCGCGAAGCGGCGCCAGCTCCGGAGCGCACCGAGCCCGCGGATCAGCAGGGTGCGCGAGAGGCGATCCTGCCTGTCGAGAGAGAGGCCGAGGTACGGTGTCGCGAGCAGGGCGAGCCCGCGCTCGGCGGTGTCCTCGTCCGCGTCGGCGAGCAGGTGAAAGGTGTCGAGCAGCGCGCGAACCAGCGGCACGTCGCCGACGTCGCGCTGGCGCGGGCTCGCGACCGGGATGCCGAGCCGGGTGCACGACTCGTTCAGGAGCGAGAGGTAGGTCCCGTTCGGTGCGACGCCGAGCAGGTCGCTGGCGCGGATCGGGCGCGGCGCGCCGGTGTGCTCGTCGCGCACCGTCGCAGTGGAGCGCAGCAGCGCGAGCATCTCGCGCGCGACGAGCTCCGTCTCGTCGTGCATGCCGACGCCGCCGATGGCCCGCTTCGTCGCGTCGCCGAGCGGCGTGCTCTCGTCGCGCCGCGTGAAGCCGAGCGCATCGAGTTGAGCGGTCCATGCGGGGGCTGACCCGTGCGTGCCGAGCGCGGCGACACCGATTCGGCACGACGACGACGCTCGCATCACTCCTTCGTAGAGCTCCCAGGTCAGCCGGTTGGGGAATGCCGGATCCTCGATCACGAGCGTCACCGCCGGCAGGCCGGCCGCGAACAGCGCATCGACGCGCTCGACCTCGTCGGCGAACCCGAGCGTCCAGCGCCGGGCCTCGAATCGCCGATAGGCATCGGCGACTCGCGCGTCGCCGCCCGCGTCGACGAACTGCTCGGGAGTGACGCGATTGCGTCGGAGCGACGTGATGAGCGTCGCGACCGCGGACACGGCGCCGGCCGGTGCGTCGCGGCCGTCCTCGTCGAACAGGGGGACGCGAGCGAGCCGGGCCGACTCGGCGACCAGTAGACGCTCGAGGGTGGAGGACAGCGCTTTCGGCGTGGGAAGTCCGGCGCGCGACTCGAGGAGCGGAAGCAGCCGAGCGGGGGAGGTGACCGCGAGGCCGAGGGTGACGCCAACCTTCCCGACCACCCGCTGGAGGGCGCCTCGGCGGGCGGCGGCTGAGGGGGCGACGAAGATCGTTCCCGGGCGGGCGTGCTCGCGGCACCAGGCACCGACCGCGGCAGGGTCGGTATGGAGGTAGAGCTCGCGGACCGGGGACGAGGTCGGTGTCATGCAGGGACGATGGGGGCGGGCTGGGCGCGTGGAGGGGAGAGTAGCGCCGGGCCCTGACAGGCGGGGAAACAAACGTATAGGCGAGCGGGACCGGGTGCCAGAGTCCGGGAGTGATCGCTCGAAGGAGGAGAATTATCTCGTGATCGGGGCAGCGTCCCTGGGGAGCCATTCGACTACATCGGCTACATCGACGAGTCGGAAGCCGAGGCGTACGCGGCGGTGGCCTGTCTGCGGTGGAGCGAGCATCCCGATCCGATCGACTCCATGGCCACGAAGGCGGGGAAGCGGACGAGGGCGCAGTCTCGGCCAATACGGACAACAAAGCGGCCATTAATTCGAATGCGCAAGGCATGTCATATCGCGTAAGATCATGCCAAAAGGCGATTTGAGTCGCACTTGACATCTGCATCAATACGGTCATAAATTGCCGGCATGTCATTGATCGCGATGGAGCCCCTTCTCCCGACCGTCGCGCTGCTTCGATCACGGGCTGCCGAGCTCGTGCGCGAGGCGGCCGACGTCGGCCGGCATCTGCATCCCGCCACCCTCGAGGCGGTGACGGAGCTCCTGCGCACGATCAACTGCTACTACTCGAACCTGATCGAGGGGCACGACACCCATCCGATCGCGATCGAGCGAGCAATGGCCGGCGAGCTCTCGGCAGAGTCTGCGACCCGCGATCTCCAGGTCGAAGCGAAGGCGCACATCGAGGCGCAACGCGCCATCGAAGCGCGAATGTCGCACGAGCCAGCGCTCAACGTCTGCGAGCCCGCCTTCATCCGCTGGATCCATGAGGAGTTCTACCGTCGCATGCCGGCGGAATTCACCGTGGTGCGGAACCCGGACGGCTCGCGCGAGGAACTGGTGATCCCGGGCGCGCTGCGACACTTCGACGTCCGGGTCGGACAACATGTCGCGCCCGACTCGGCGGAGCTCGAGATCCTGCTTCAGCGCTTCGCGACCGTCTACGATCCCGCGGTGCATCTCGCACGAGATCCCACCGGCGCACTCGCCCTGACCGTCCTCGGCGCTGCGCATCACCGCCTGCTGTGGGTTCACCCCTTCGGCGACGGGAATGGCCGCGTCACACGCCTCATGACCGATGCCTATCTGCGCCGCGCCGGCGTGGGCGCGCACGGCCTGTGGACGCTCTCGCGAGGACTGGCGCGCGCGCGAGTGCGTTACAAGGGTGAGCTTGCCGCCGCCGACGAGCTGCGCCGGAACGACTACGACGGCCGAGGCCCGCTGTCGCAGCGTGGGCTCGACGCGTTCTGCACCTTCTTCCTGGAGATCTGCCTCGACCAGATCAGGTACATGTCGGGCATCCTCGCCGTTGACCGCCTGACGGAGCGCTTCTCGGCATACTGTCGGGCACGCGAAGGCGGATTGCTCTCGGAAGCAGAAGCGTCGCCCGGCCCGGGGCGGCCGCGCATCGGATTCCGGCCCGAGGCCACGCGCCTCCTGAGAACGATGCTCGCCCAGGGTCCGATCCGCCGTGAACAGGTGGAGGACATCACGGGACTCGCCGATCGGACGGGCCGGCGCATGGTGCGCGCGTTGCTCGACGAAGGCCTGATCGCATCGGAGACGCCACGCGCCCCATTGCGGCTTCGATTTCCCGCGCACGTCGCGCCGTATGTCTTTCCGGGCCTGTACGGATCCGGGCTCGCGTGACGGCCGGAGTCTCCAACCTGTGCATCCGCCGTTTGTGCCCTCCATGCGTGCGTCCGTCGCCGCCAGGATCTTCCTCGTGCTCACCGCCGTGGTGGTCGCCTTCCAGCTCGCGCTGGCCGCGGGCGCGCCGTGGGGCGATCTGACGATGGGCGGCGCCT
>JAQBPZ010000229.1 GCA_028287225.1 Gemmatimonadota bacterium | reverse complement strand
GTCGGCCATGCCGGGCTTCGGGCGTGTTCCCGCCGGCGCCGGTGGCGGCGCACGCCCCACGCCCACCGCCCGCCCGCCCATCAACCCCTTCCTCGCGAACGATCCCAACGCGAAGGCGAAGCGGCTGGCCCGCGCGCTCGTGTCCGACATCGTCGCCTACTTTCCGGCCAAGCGCGAGGAGGGGCTGCGCGACGGCACCCTCAAGCAGCTCTTCCGCGAGGAGATCAAGAAGAGCTACGAGGAATACCTGGAGCAGATCGGGCGCGAGTTCGCCGATGGCACCACGCACTTCCAGGACGCCCTCAACGACGTCCTGGCCGGGGGAAAGAAGCTCTTCTAGGCGGGCGCCGGATCGTGTATCTTCCGTAGACCAGCGCAGCACCCCGTGCGAGCCGTCCGCCCACCCGAGCCGGACGGCTCGTGTCTTACCTGCGACAACGAGAACGACATGTCAGAGAACGAGCGCGGCCGACTCCTCACCTCGTACGACGATCAGCTCGCCGAGCTGAGGAGGTACCTTTGACCTGGACCACAAGCGCAAGGAGCTGAACGAGCTCGAGAACCGGATGGGCGCGCCCGACTTCTGGACACACCAGGACGCGGCGCAGGAGACCGTCCGCGCGGTGAAGCAGCTCAAGAACTGGCTCGACCCGTTCGACAGCCTCGTCACGCGGGTCGCCGGCGCGCGCGAGCTGGCCGAGATGCTCGACGTGGAGCCCGACGGCGAGATGGATGCGGAGCTGGGGCGCGACATCGGGGGGATCGGCCAGGAGCTGGAGGAGTTCCGCCTGCGCTCGCTGCTCTCGCACCCGGACGACTTCCGCGACGCGCAGGTGGAGATCAGCGCCGGCGCGGGCGGCACCGAGGCGCAGGACTGGGCGCAGATGATCATGCGCATGTACACGCGGTGGGCCGAGCGGAAGGGGTTCACCGTGGAGATCGTGGACCTGAGCGAGGGCGAGGAGGCCGGCATCAAGGGCGCCGTGCTCGAGATCAAGGGCCTGTACGCGTACGGCTTCCTCAAGGCGGAGAGCGGCGTGCACCGGCTGGTGCGCATCTCCCCCTTCGATTCGCAGGCGCGCCGGCACACCAGCTTCGCGTCGGTGTTCACGTATCCGGTGGTGGACACGGACATCAACATCGAGATTCGCGACGAGGACCTGAAGATCGACGTCTTCCGTGCCTCGGGTGCCGGCGGCCAGCACGTGAACAAGACCAGCTCGGCGGTGCGCATCACGCACATCCCGAGCGGCGTGATCACCTCGTCGCAGGCGCAGCGCTCGCAGGGCAAGAACAAGGCGACGGCCATGCAGCAGCTCAAGAACCGCCTCTACCAGATCGAGCTCGCCAAGCAGCAGGCGACCAAGGCCGCGATGGACGCCAACAAGTCCGACGTGTCCTTCGGCAGCCAGATCCGCAGCTACGTCTTCCAGCCGTACACCATGGTCAACGATCACCGCACGGAGCTCAAGATCCCGGACGTGCAGAAGGTCATGGACGGCTGGCTCGATCCGTTCATCGAGGCGTGGCTCAAGCAGTCCGGCGGCCAGGCCGCCGATGGAGGCGTCGCGTGAGCGAGGAGCTGAACCACGTGCTGAAGGCGCGCCGCGACAAGGTCGACGCCCTCGCGGCCGCCGGCGTGCCCGCGTTCGCGTACGGCTATGCGCGCACCCACCAGGCAGCGGACGCCGTGTCGGCGCTCCCCGCTGACGTCGAGGAGGGGGACGTCGTGCGCGTCGCGGGCCGTCTGGTGGCCTGGCGCGGACACGGCAAGACGGCGTTCGCGCACCTCGCCGACGGCAGCGGCCGCATCCAGCTCTACTTCCGCAAGGACGCCCTCGGCGACGCGGTGTTCGAGCAGCTCGCGCTGTACGACATCGGCGACGTCGTCGGCGTCGCCGGCCCGCTCATGCGCACGCGCACGGGCGAGGTCACGGTGCGGGCGACCGAGGTGGAGATGCTCGCGAAGTCGCTGCGCCCCCTGCCGTACGGCAAGGAGGAGGTGGTGGACGGCGTCACGATCCGGCATTCCGGCTTCAGCGACGCCGAGCAGCGGTACCGGCAGCGGTACGCGGACCTGGCGGTGCATCCGGAGGTGCGCGCGCTCTTCCGGGCGCGCTCGCGGATGACGACCGCCATCCGCGCGTTTCTCGACGCGCGCGACTTTCTCGAGGTGGAGACGCCGGTGCTGCAGCCGATGTACGGCGGCGCGGCGGCGCGTCCGTTCACGTCGCACCACAACGCGCTCGACATGCCGCTCTTCCTGCGCATCGCGGACGAGCTGTACCTCAAGCGGCTCGTGGTGGGCGGCTTCGACCGTGTGTACGAGATCGGGCACGACTTCCGGAACGAGGGGATCGACCGCACGCACAACCCCGAGTTCACCATGCTCGAGTTCTACCAGGGCTACGCCGACTACCAGGAGATGATGACGGTCGTGGAGCAGCTCATCGCGCACGTGGCGCAGGTGGTGAAGGCCGCGCCCATCGTGGGCGAGGCGGTCCCCGTGCTCACGCCGCCCTTTCCGCGCATCGAGTGGCACGCGTCGCTCTCGACGGCGCTCGGCCGTGATCCGCTCCTGTGCACGGACGCGGAGCTGGCGGCGGAGGCGAAGCGGCATGGCATCGAGAAGGTGGACGCGATGAGCCGTCCCAAGCTGCTCGACGAGCTGTTCGGTGCCCTCGTGGAGGCCACCATCGACGCGCCCACCTTCGTCGTGGACTACCCGGTGGAGCTCTCGCCGCTCGCGAAGCCCAAGCGGGGCAACCCGGCGCTGACGGAGCGGTTCGAGCTCTTCGCGCGCGGGCGCGAGCTCGCGAACGCCTTCAGCGAGCTGAACGACCCGATCGACCAGCGGCGGCGCTTCGAGGCGCAGGCGCGCCTGAAGGCCGCGGGCGACGACGAGGCAACGGGGGTGGACGAGGACTACCTGCGCGCCATGGAGTACGGGATGCCCCCGATGGGCGGCGTGGGCATCGGCCTGGACCGGCTGTTCATGTACCTCACGAACACCGCGAACATCCGCGACGTGATCCTCTTCCCCACGATGCGCCCCGAATGAGGGCTCTCGAGCTGGGAATCGCGCTTCGCTACCTGCGCAGCCGGCGCGGATCGCGCCTGCTGTCACTCATCAGCCTCATCGCCATCGGCGGGGTGGCCATCGGCGTGAGCGCGCTCATCGTCATCATGGGAGTGATGAGCGGGCTGCAGGAGGACCTGCGCGAGAAGATCCTCATCGGCAGCCCGGACATCCGCGTGCTGAACGTGGGCGCGGACATGGTGATCAAGGACTGGCGCTCCACGCTCGCGCGCGCGCGCGCCGAGCCGGGCGTCGTGGCCGCCGAGCCGTTCGTGCTCACGAAGGCCCTGGTGGGCGCCGGCCATCAGTACAGCGACGGCGCGAACGTCGTCGGCATCGTGCCCGACGGACAGAACGGCATGCCGGTGACGTCCATCCGCGCGCACGCCACCGCGGGGGACTTCCGGTTCCTCACCAGCAGCGGCACGCGCGACGGCGCGGTGCTCGGCGCCAAGCTCGCGAGCCGGCTCGGCGTGTATCCGGGGATGGACTCGGTGACGCTGATGACCGTGGGCAGCGAGGTGAGCCCGGTCACGGGCACGCCGATTCCGCGCGAGCGGAAGCTCGAGGTCACCGGCATCTTCGACACGGGGATGTTCGAGTACGACAACGCGTACGTCTACGTCGCCATGCCGGTGGCGCAGGAGCTGGCGGGCCTTCACGACGGCGTGACCGGACTGGACCTCAAGACGACGAGCCGCTGGGAGGCGCCGGACATCGGGCTGCGGCTCCAGACCCGACTGGGGTATCCCTACCGGACATTGGACTGGCAGTCGCAGAACAGCTCCCTCTTTCAGGCGCTCAAGCTGGAGAAGGCCGGGATGACGCTGATCCTGATGCTCATCATCCTCGTGGCCGCCTTCAACATCGTGGGCACGCTCACCATGGTCGTGGCGGACAAGACGAAGGAGATCGGCATCCTTCGCGCGATGGGGATGCCGGCGGCCTCCATCCGCCGGATCTTCCTGATGCAGGGGTTCCTCATCGGGGCCACCGGCACGGCCATCGGCCTGGCGCTGGGGCTCCTCGCCTCCTTCGCCCTGGACGAGGGCAAGCTGATCCGGCTGGATCCCTCGGTGTACTTCATCGACCACCTCCCGGTGGCCCGGCAGCCGGCGGACATCGCCCTCACGGTGCTCGCGAGCCTCGCGATCGCCGCGCTGGCCACGATCTACCCGGCGCTCCAGGCTTCGCGGCTGCTGCCGGTGGAGGCGATGCGCGAATGACGACGCTGGAGGCACGGGCCCTCTCGAAGACCTATGTCGGCGGCGATGGCGGGACCATCGCGGTGCTCGACGGGGTAGACCTCACCGTGGCGCGCGGGGAGATGGTGGCCATCATCGGGGCCAGCGGGGCGGGGAAGAGCACGCTCCTGCACCTGCTGGGCGCGCTCGACCGGCCCTCGTCCGGGCGGGTGCTGATCCGCGGCACCGACCTCAGCGGCATGAACGACGACGCCATCTCGGCCCTTCGCAACCGGACCGTGGGCTTCGTCTTCCAGTTCCATCACCTGCTGCGCGAGTTCACCGCGCTGGAGAACGTCATGATGCCCCTGCGGATTGGTGGCATGACGGACGGCCCGGCGCGCGAGCGGGCGATGCACCTGCTGGACCGCGTGGGGCTGTCGGGGCGGGTGCAGCACCGGCCCTCGGAGCTGTCGGGCGGTGAACAGCAGCGGACGGCGGTGGCGCGGGCGCTGGCGGTGGACCCCGCCGTGCTCCTGGCCGACGAGCCGTCGGGGAACCTGGATCACATGAACAGCGAGCGGTTGCACGACCTGTTCGCGGAATTGACGCGGGAGCTGGAGATCGCGATGGTGGTGGTGACGCATAACGGATCGCTGGCGGCCCGGGCCGACCGCATCCTGCAGCTGGAGGACGCCAGGCTGACGGAGCTGGCGGAGGCGCCGGCGCCGGCGCCGCGCGTTCATCCGTCGGTGGGAGAGCCCTGATGGTCTGCGACAACTGCCATGAGCGCGACGCGGTCGTGAATCTCACGACCATCGAGAACAACGCCGTGCGCCAGCTGCACCTGTGCGAGCAGTGCGCGGCCGAGCGCGGGGTGGAGACCACGTCGGCCACACCGAAGCATCCCCTGGGCGACTTCCTTCAGGCGGTGCAGGCGCAGACCATGCCCGCCGGTGCCGACGCGGGGAAGTGCGGCTTCTGCGGGCTGACCATGAAGGACTTCCGCGCCACGGGGCGCATGGGCTGCGCGCGCTGCTACTCGACCTTCGAGCCGAGCATGCGGGAGCTGCTGCGGCGCGTGCACGGCAATCCGCGGCACAACGGGCGGCCGTATCGTGCGCCCAAGGACGAGGTGCTGGAGAAGGCGTCCGTGCTCGGCGAGCTGCGGGACAAGCTGCGCCGGGCCATCGAGCAGGAGCAATTCGAGGTCGCGGCCCAGCTGCGCGACCGGATCAGGGTGCTGGAATGACGCTCGACCTTTCGCTGCTTCCCGACGGTGGTGTCCGGTGGCTGGACGCGTCCGGGGCCCACTCCGACGTGGTGCTCTCCACGCGGGTGCGCCTGGCCCGGAACGTGGACGGCTACGCCTTCACCGGGCGCGCCCGGGACGGGGAGCGCCTGCGCGTGCTCCAGCAGGTGCGGGAGGCGCTGCACACCCTCTCCGGCCTGCCGGAGCGCCTGCTGGTGCGCGTGGACGAGCTGGGGCCGGGCGAGCGGGCGATGCTCTTCGAGCGGCACCTGGTGAGCAAGGAGCTCGCCGGCCTCGAGCCGCAGCACCCGCTCCGCAGCGGCGCGGCCGTGTATCTGTCGGACGGATTGAGCGTCATGATCAACGAAGAGGATCACCTCCGCCTCCAGTCCCTCCAGTCGGGTTTCGAGCTGCGGGCCGCGTACGCGGCGCTGGACCGGATTGACCGGGAGCTCGGCGCACGGGTCCCCTTCTCGTACCATCCGGAGTTCGGCTTCCTCACCGCGTGCCCCACCAACGTGGGAACCGGAATGCGCGCTTCGGTACTCATTCATCTGCCGGGGCTGGTGCTCACGAAGGAGATCGGCCGGGTGCTGGCGGGGCTGCAGCAGATGGGACTGACCTACCGCGGGTTGTACGGCGAGGGATCGGAAGTGGTGGGCAACTTCTTCCAGATCTCCAACCAGACGACGCTCGGCCGGTCGGAGGAGGAGTTGCTGGACCAGTTGATTCGCGTCGTGGGGCACGTGATCGAGCGCGAGGAGGAAGCGCGCCGGGTGCTGCTCCGCGATGCCGGATATATTATCGAGGACAAGCTCTGGAGGGCGTACGGCACGCTGCGCTACGCGCGAAGCCTCACGTTCGACGAAGCGATGAACTACCTGAGCGGTGTGCGACTGGCCGTCGGACTGAAACTGATCCGTGGCCTCAGTGTATATACCCTCAACAAGCTCCTGATCTTTTCGCAGGCCGCGCATCTGGCGGCCACGGAAGGTAGACCGCTGACCGAGAGCGAAACGAACCTGGCGCGAGCACGCTATGTGCGCAAAGCGCTGGAGGACGAAGCAGGGGCGGTCGGCTAGCGGTACGTCCACCCGGGGTCTCTCTGAGGGACTTATGAACGGCTACAACTTTACGGAACGGGTGAGGAAGGTCCTCGCCATGGCGCGCGAGGAAGCCGCACGCCTGCATCACGAGTACGTCGGAACGGAGCACATCCTGCTCGGCCTCATTCGTGAGGGCGAGGGTGTCGCCGCGACCGTGCTCCAGAATCTCTCGGTCGAGCTGGACGAGATCCAGCAGAAGATCGAGGAAACGGTCAAGAAGGGCAAAGCCGCGCAGACGACTGGCCCCGACCTCCCCTATACCTCCCGCGCGAAGAAGGTGCTCGAGCTCGCGATGAGCGAAGCTCGCGAGCTCAGCCATTCGTACGTCGGGACCGAACACCTCCTCCTTGGCCTGCTCCGCGAGGAGAAGGGCATCGCCGCGCAGGTGCTGACCGACGCGGGCGTGAACCTCGAGGCCGCGCGGGCCGAGACGCTGCGCATCCTCGGCACGGAGATGCCGCAGCAGCCGGGCGGGGCCGCCGCCGCAGCGGGAGCGCCCCCGGCGCAGTCCGTTCCCAAGGGCGAGAAGAAGTCGAAGACGCCGGCGCTCGACCATTTCTGCCGCGACCTGACCCAGCTCGCCACCGAGGGG
The DNA here is from genome assembly GCA_028287225.1 of Gemmatimonadota bacterium. Taxonomy (GTDB): domain Bacteria; phylum Gemmatimonadota; class Gemmatimonadetes; order Gemmatimonadales; family Gemmatimonadaceae; genus AG11. The sequence continues at coordinate 12,776 of JAQBPZ010000229.1, read as the reverse complement.
CAGCTCGATCCGACGATCGGCCGCGCCAAGGAGATCGAGCGCGTCATGGAGGTGCTGACGCGCCGCAAGAAGAACAACCCCGTCCTCATCGGCGAGCCCGGTGTGGGCAAGACGGCCATCGTCGAGGGGCTGGCCCAGATCATCGCCAACGGCGAGTGCCCGGAGTCGCTGCGCGACAACCGCGTGCTCTCGCTCGACATGGCGGCGGTCATCGCCGGCACGAAGTACCGCGGCCAGTTCGAGGAGCGGCTCAAGGCGGTCATGAACGAGATCGCCCAGAACAAGAACATCATCCTGTTCATCGACGAGCTGCACACGCTCGTCGGGGCGGGTGCGGCCGAGGGCGCCATCGACGCCTCCAACATGCTCAAGCCCGCGCTGGCGCGCGGCGAGCTGCAGTGCGTCGGTGCCTCCACGCTGAACGAGTACCGGAAGTACATCGAGAAGGATGGCGCCCTCGAGCGCCGCTTCCAGACGGTCGTCGTCGATCCGCCTTCCATCGAGGAGACGGTCGAGATCCTGAAGGGGCTGCGCAAGAAGTACGAGGACCACCACAAGGTGACGATCCCGGATGCCACGCTGTGGCTCGCGGCGAAGCAGTCGGAGCGCTACATCACCGACCGCTTCCTGCCCGACAAGGCGATCGACGTCATCGACGAGGCGGGGGCCCGTGCCCGCCTGGCCGCCCAGGCGCCACCACCGGAGGTGGCGGCGCTCAAGGCCGCCCTCGAGAAGGTGAACGGCGACAAGGAAGCCGCCGTGCGCGACCAGAACTTCGAGAAGGCGGCCGCGCTGCGGGACCGCGAGCGCGAGATCCAGGGCGACATCCGCAAGAAGCAGGAGGAGTGGGAGCAGCGGCGCCAGTCGCACCGCCCCGTCCTGGGCGAGGAGGAGATCGCGTTCATCGTCGGCCGCTGGACGGGCATCCCCGTCACGCGCCTGCAGGAGGCCGAGACGGCCCGCCTGCTGCGGATGGAGGACGAGCTGCACCAGAACGTCATCGGGCAGGACGAGGCCATCAAGGCCATCAGCCGCTCGATCCGGCGCAGCCGCGCCGGCCTGAAGGACCCGAACCGGCCGATCGGCTCGTTCATCTTCAGCGGGCCGACCGGTGTGGGCAAGACGGAGCTGGCACGGTCGCTGGCCCGGTTCCTGTTCGCCGATCCGTCGGCGATGATCCGGGTGGACATGAGCGAGTACATGGAGAAGTTCTCCGTGTCGCGGCTCATCGGCGCCCCGCCGGGCTACGTGGGCTACGAGGATTCGGGCACGCTCACCAAGGCCATCCGTCGCAAGCCGTATTCGGTGATCCTCCTCGACGAGATCGAGAAGGCCCATCCGGACGTGTTCAACATCCTGCTCCAGGTGCTGGACGAGGGACATCTGACCGACAACTACGGTCGCCAGATCGACTTCAAGAACACCGTCGTCATCATGACGTCCAACGTCGGCGCCCGGGACATCACCAAGGGCAAGGGCCTCGGCTTCACGACCGGCGACTCGGTGCAGACCTTCGAGCGGATGCAGGAGAAGGTGAAGGAGGAGTTGAAGGTGGTCTTCAACCCCGAGTTCCTGAACCGGCTGGACGACGTCATCGTCTTCCATCCGCTCAGCCGCGAGCACATCACGCAGATCGTCTCCATCCTGCTCAAGGACGTCCGCAAGCGGCTGGCGGACGACGAGCTCACGATGAAGCTGAGCGACGCGGCGACGGCGCTCCTGGTCAAGAACGGGTACGACGAGGCCTACGGCGCCCGGCCGCTGAAGCGGTCGATCCAGAAGTTCATCGAGGATCCGCTCTCGGAGAAGATCCTCCTGGGCGAGTTCTCCAAGGGCGACGAGATCGAGGTGGACGCCTCGCCCGACGGGACGAAGCTCGACTTCAAGGTCCTCTCGAACGTGACCAAGACGCCGTAAAAGAGGGAAGCAACCAGAGAAAGGCCGGCCGGGTCCAAGCATCAGGGACCCAGCCGGCCTTTTTCTGTGTATATTGTGATCATGAGACGTCTGCTTTTGACAGCCGTCGCCCTGTTGTGCTACGGGGCGACGGCGCGTGCGCAGGAGCCCGCTGTTTCCGGCCGCTGCGCGACGCCCGACACGATTGCCTTCCGCGGGAACTCCCGTACCGCCGATGCCACCCTGCGCTCCGAGTCCGGGCTGGCGCCCGGCGCGGTGAACTATCGCGCCCTCGAGCGAGCCATCAAGTCGCTGTACGCCCTCGGCCAGTTCGAGGACGTCCAGGCCAGCTGCGAGCTGGCGCCGGGCGGCGCGCGGGCGCAGCTGGTGTTCACGGTCCGCGAGCGCCCGGTGCTCGGCGCCGTCAGCGTGACCGGCACCGACCGCGTCTCGGCGGGCACGGTGAAGGATCGCGTCGACCTGCTCATCGGGCGGCCGCTGGACCCGGCGCAGGTCGCGCGCTCCGTCCAGCGCATCGACTCGCTCTACCAGGCGGAGGGCTACTACCTGGCGCAGGTGAAGCCGGAGACCACCATGGTGAACGGGCAGGTGTCGCTGCTCTTCCGGGTGGACGAGGGGCGCCGCCTCTCGGTGTCCGGCGTGCAGATCGAGGGCAACACGCAGGTGTCGGACAAGTCGGTGGTGTCCGCCATGTCCACGAAGCCCGAGGGGTTCCTCTGGTTCCGGAAGGGCGAGCTCGACGCCGACAAGTACGCGGCGGACGTGAGCCAGAACATCCCGACGCTGTATGCGCAGAAGGGCTTCCTCGATGCGCAGGTGCTCAAGGACACGCTCCGCGTGAACCGCGAGAAGGGGAAGGCGCTCGTCGACATCACCGTGAAGGAGGGGCCGCGCTATCGCATCGGCACCTTCGAGGTCACCGGGAGCCGGCACTTCTCCAACGAGGACCTCGCGCGCTTCTACCCGTTCGGGCCGCAGCCCAAGACCATCACCGGGGCCGTGAAGGGGCTGGTGCGGGTCGGGCGCGGCACGAGCGACGACGCCATGTACTTCGACCAGACCCGCTGGGACGAGGCCACGCGCTCGGTGGGCGAGGCCTACGCCAACGAGGGCTACATCTACGCCAACGTGCGGCCGGTCGTCGAGCGCACGAAGACCGGGCCCGACTCGGTGCCCACGGTGAACCTCCGCTGGGAGGTCGACGAGCGGCAGCCGGCCATCGTCAACCGCGTGGAAGTGCTGGGCAACGACGTCACGTCCGAGTCGTGCATCCGGAACCAGATCTTCGTGTACCCGGGTGACGTGTTCCGCCGCGACGCCCTGATCCGCAGCTACCAGGGCATCGGCAACCTCGGCTTCTTCGAGACCCCGCTCGCCGCGCCGGACACGCGCCCCGCGAACGAGAACGGCGACGTGGACGTCATCTTCCGCGTGAAGGAGAAGCACACGGGCAACGTGAACTTCGGCGCCTCGGTCGGGCAGGGCGCCGGCGTGGGCGGCTTCATCGGCTTCGACCAGCCCAACCTGTTCGGCCTCTGCAAGAAGGGCTCGCTCAACTGGCAGTTCGGACAGTACATCAACGACTTCAGCCTCACCTACAGCGACCCGTTCATCCGCGAGTCGCAGATCTCCGGGACCATCACGGCGTACCGGTCGCAGACCCGCTACTACGTGAGCGACGTCGGGCGCCAGACGCGCATCGGCGGCCAGCTCCAGGTCGGCTTCCCCGTGGCCGGCTCACGCTTCACGCGCCTCTTCGCCTCCTACGGCGCGGAGCGGGTGCAGTACGGCACGGACGTGAACACGCTGGCCGGCCAGATCAACTGCAGCGTGGTCACCTGCTCGCGCTCCACCTTCGGCCTGACGTACGACCACGACACGCGGTTCGGCCTTCCATTCGCGACCACGGGCGGCCACCAGACGCTGACGGCGCAGTTCAACGGCTTCCTGGGCGGCGCGGCCTACACGCGCTACACCGGCGAGATCAAGCACTACGCGACGCTCGCGGAGTTCGGTGCCTCCGGGCTCGGCAGCGAGCCGCTCACCCTGGTGCTCGGCCTCTCGGCACGTGCCGGCGCGCTGTTCGGCAACCCGGGCGGGTTCTTCATCTCGCAGAAGTTCTCGCTGGGCGGCGTGCAGTACGGCGAGCCGCTGCGCGGATACGACGAGTTCTCCATCACGCCCAACGGCTACCAGGCGAACGCCAACCAGCAGCAGGCGCGCATCGAGTCGTTCGGCAGCGCGTTCTTCACCAACACGGTGGAGCTCGGCCTTCGCGTGAACCAGCAGCTCTACATGGACGCGTTCTACGACGCGGGCAACATCTGGGCACGTCCGCAGGACTTCAATCCGACGCGCCTCTTCCGCGGCGCCGGCGTGGGCGCCTCGGTGGTCACCCCGCTCGGGCCCCTCGGCCTCGATTGGGGGTACGGCTTCGATCGCGTCGAGAACGGCGTCAAGGCACCCAAGTGGCAGTTGCACTTCAAGCTCGGCCAGCTCTTCTAACCTCCGGAGTATTTCCAATGCGTGTCTTCCTTCGCGCGGCGCCCGTCGCGCTCCTCCTCGTCGCCCTCTCCGCCAGCAGCGCGTCCGCGCAGGCCGCGCAGAAGCTGGCCTTCATCCGGTCGTCCGTGCTGCTCGAGCAGGCCCCGGGCCGCGCCGAAGCCGAGGCACAGTTCAACAAGGAGACCGGTGGCTACCGTGAGCAGGTGAATCGGATGAACGATTCGCTCAACACGATGATCACGGCCTTCCAGAAGGCGCAGGCCACGCTCTCCGCCGCCGCACGCACCGCGCGCAGCAGCGAGATCGAGACGCGCGGCGCCGAGTACCAGCGCCGCACGCGCGAGCTGGACCAGCGCGCCCAGGCCCGCCAGGCCGAGCTCGTGCAGCCGATCCTGGATCGGGTGAAGGCGAGCATCGAGGACGTGCGCGTGGAGGGCGGCTACTCGTTCATCTTCAACATGGACCAGGGCACGCCGATCCTCGCCGCGGACAAGAACCTCGACATCACCGACCGTGTGCTCGCCAAGCTGCGCGCCGCCGGGACCACGCGCCCCGCATCGGCCGCGCCGACGCCCGCGCCCGCCGGTGTGACGCGCCCGACGCCGCCGAACGACTGACGAGTGCCCGACGACACGCCAGCCAGGCTGTCGACCGGCGGTGAGGGCGATCTCGCCCTCACCGCCGCAGCCGTTGCGGCAATGGTCGGCGGCACCGTGCAGGGCGACGCGACCGCGGTGGTGTCCGCCGTGGCGCCCCTGGACCGTGCCGAGCCGCATCACCTGACCTTTCTCGCCAACGCCCGCTACGCCCCGCTCTTCGCCGCTCGCACGCCGGGCGCCGGGGTGGTGCTCGTTGCGCCGGCGCTCGCGGACGCCCCCGGCCACGCGCGGGCCCGGGTGGTCGTCGCCAACCCGCACGACGCGATGCTTGCCGTGCTGCCCTCGCTCTACCCGCCACCGGCGCACGTTCCGGGGGTGCATCCCACCGCCGTGCTCGGGCGCGGCGTGCGCCTTGGCGCCGACGTCGCCATCGGGCCAGGCGTGGTGCTCGGCGACGGCGCACAGGTGGGCGCCGGAACCGCGCTCGACGCGCACGTCGTCCTCGGTGCGGGGGCCATCGTGGGCGACGCCTGCCACCTGTTCAGCCATGTCACGCTGTATCCAGGAACCCGCGTGGGGCACCGGGTGCGGATCCACGCCGGTGCGCGCATCGGATCCGACGGGTTCGGCTACGTGTACCGCAACGGGATCCACGACAAGATCCCGCACGTCGGCCGCTGCGTGGTGGAGGACGACGTCGAGATCGGCGCCAACACCACCATCGACCGGGGCAGCATCGACGACACCGTGATCGGGGCGGGGACCAAGATCGACAACCTCGTGCACGTGGCGCACAACGTCCGCATCGGGCGCCTGTGCCTGCTCATGGCGCAGGTGGGCATCGCGGGCTCGGTGCGCGTGGAGGACGGCTGCGTCCTGGCCGGCCAGGTGGGAGTTGCGGGACACCACACGATCGGCCGCGGGGCGCGCCTCGCGGCGCAGGCCGGCGTGTTCGGCGACGTGCCCGCGGGGGAGACCTGGTCGGGCTACCCGGCGCGGCCGCATCGCGAGGCGCTCCGCGCGCAGGCCGCGATGTTCCGGCTGCCGGCGATCATCCGGGGGCTGGAGCGCCTGCTGCGGACGTCGTCGGGCGGTGAGGCATGAGGCGGACGATCGCCGCGCCGGCCACCGTGCGCGGAATCGGGCTGCATCTGGGCGTGGAGTGCGCGCTCGAGTTCCGCCCCGGTCCGTCCGGGAGCGGCATCATGTTCCAGCGGCGGGACCTGGACGGGGCGCCCGCCATCCCCGCGCTGGCCGAGCGGGCCGTCCTCACGGAGCGACGCACGCAGCTTGGCGAGGAGCCCAACGCCGTCCACACGGTGGAGCACGTCCTGGCGGCCATCCAGGCGCTGGAGATCGACGACATCGTCGTCTCGCTGGACGGGCCGGAGCCGCCGATCATGGACGGCAGCGCGGGCCCCTTCTTCCACGCGCTCCGCTCGGCGGGGCTCCGCGACCACCCCGGGTGCATCCGCACCGGGCGTCTCGCCGCGCCGGTGCGCGTCGTGGACGGGGAGTCGGTCTACGAGGCCTTTCCGGCCGACGCGCTGGAGCTCGAGGTGTCCATCGACTTCGCGCACCGCCTGATCGGGGCGCAGCGGTACGCCCTTCGGGTGACGCAGCAGAGCTTCGAGTCCGAGCTCGCGTGGGCCCGGACCTTCGGCTTCGTGCGGGAGGTGGAGCCGCTGCGGGCGCGGGGCCTCATCAAGGGCGCCTCGACGCAGAATGCGGTCGTCCTGGACGATACTGGAGTGCTGGAGAACGCCCTCCGCTCGCCAGATGAGTTCGTCCGGCATAAGATGATGGACTGCGTGGGCGACCTCGCCCTCGCCGGAATGCGCCTCCGGGCGCGCATCGTGGCGCACAAACCCAGTCATCGCGGCACGGTGCTGTTCGTCCGCGCCCTTCAGGCATCGCTGCAACAGGAGAGTCAGGTGCTCGGAATCGAAGAGATCATGCAGGTGCTGCCCCATCGCTATCCCTTCCTGCTGGTGGACCGCGTGCTGGAGATCGATCCGGGGAAGCGCATCGTGGGGATCAAGAACGTCACGATCAACGAGCCCTTCTTCCAGGGGCACTTCCCGGGGCACCCGATCATGCCGGGCGTGCTGATCGTGGAAGCCATGGCCCAGGTCGGCGGCATGCTGCTCATGGGCACCGTGCCCGAGCCGTCCACCAAGGTCGTGTACTTCACCTCGCTCAACAACGTGAAGTGGCGGCGTCCGGTGAAGCCCGGCGATCAGCTTCGCTTCGAGCTGGACCTCGTGCAGGTGCGCGGGATGATGTGCAAGATGTCGGGCGTCGCCAAGGTGGACGGCGAGGTGGTGTGCGAGGCGGAGATGGGCGCCATGGTGCGCGACAAGTGATCGCCCGTATCCACCCCTCGGCGATCATCTCGCCCGACGCGCAGATCGGCCCGGATGTCGAGATCGGCCCGTTCGCGATCGTCGGCGAGGGGTGCACCATCGGCGCGGGGTGCGTCATCGGCCCGCGGGCGACCCTCGAGCGCAACGTGATCCTGGGCACCAACGTGCGCGTGGGCTCGGGCACGATTCTCGGGGGCGACCCGCAGGACCTGAAGTTCAAGGGCGAGCACACCACGGTGGAGATCGGCGACGGCACCACGATCCGCGAGTACACCACGATCAACCGCGGCACCACCCACTCGTACAAGACGGTGGTGGGGAAGGGGTGCTTCATCATGTCGTACGTGCACCTGGCGCACGACTGCCACATCGGCGATGGGGTCATCCTGGTGAACTCGGTGCAGCTCGCCGGGCACGTGACCGTCGGCGACCGGGCGATCATCGCCGGCCAGAGCGCCGCGCACCAGTTCGTGAAGATCGGGCAGTACGCGTTCGTGGGGGGATGCTCGCGCATCTCGCAGGACGTGCCGCCGTACATCAAGGCGGTGGGCAACCCGATCAAGCTCTACGGCCTGAACAGCGTGGGACTCCAGCGCAACAACTTCCCGGAGGAGGTGATCCGGGAGCTCAAGCGCGCGTATCGCCTCTTCTTCCGCTCGGAGCTCAACGTGACGCAGGCCAAGGAGCGCGCCGCGGCGGAGCTCAAGCCGTTCCCCGAGGTGCAGGAGCTGCTGCGCTTCGTGGAGGAGAGCGGCCGCGGAGTGGTCGTCTGACGCGCGCGGTGCGCACCGGCGTCATCGGCGCCGGTGGTCTCGGGCAGCACCACATCCGCCACCTGCGGGATCTCCCGGGATCCGCCTTCGCCGGGTTCCACGACACGAGCCCCGTGCGCGCGGCCGCCATCGCGTCGGAGCTCGGCGTGCCCGCGTTCGCGGACCTCGACTCGCTCCTGGACGTGGTGGACGCCGTCACCATCGTCGTTCCCACGCCGGCGCACTTCGAGGTGGCGCAGCGCGTCCTCGGGCGCGGCATCCACGCCCTGATCGAGAAGCCGCTGGCCGCCACGCTCGAGGAGGCGGACGCGATGCTCGCGACGGCGCGCGCGCACGGGGCGCTGGTGCAGACGGGGCACATCGAGCGATTCAACCGCGCCATCCGCGCCGCGCTGCCGTACGTGGACTCGCCACGGTTCATCGAGAGCGACCGCCTGGCCCCGTTCAACCCGCGCGGGGCCGACGTGGCCGTGGTGCTCGACCTCATGATCCACGACATCGACCTGGTGCACACGCTGGTGCGCGGCAATGCCACCTCGGTGGCCGCGGTGGGCGTGCCGGTGCTGACGCCGTTCGTGGACATGGCGAACGCGCGCCTCACCTTCGAGTCGGGCGCGGTGGCCAACATCACGGCGAGCCGCGTGTCGCGCGAGCGGATGCGGAAGATCCGCATCTTCCAGCAGAGCGGCTACCTCTCGCTGGACCTGGGCGCGGGCAACGGCGAATTCCATCGGCTGCGCAGCGACGTCGACGTCATGAGCCTCGCCACGGCGCCGCTCGCGATGGAGCAGTTCGTGGAGCGGATTCCCCTCGAGGCGGACGAGGGCGATGCGCTGCGCCTGGAGCTCGAGAGCTTCCTCGCGGCGGTGCGCGGCGAGGGCGTGGTGCCCGTCTCCGGCGAGGCCGGACGGGAGGCGCTCGCGGTGGCGCTCCGGATCGTGGCCGACATCGAGCGGACCATGCCGGCCGCGCGGGGGGGCACGAGAGCAGCGACCGGCCGTGCGTGAGATCCTGTTCGTCGCCGGGGAAGTCTCCGGCGACCAGCACGCCGCCGCCGTCGCGCGCGCGCTGGCGGCGCGCGCCGCGCCGTACCACCTCGTCGGCGTGGGCGGCAACGCGATGCGCGATGCCGGGGTGACGCTGCTGGAGCACAACGAGAAGCTCGCCGTCATGGGGTTCATCGAGCCCCTGCGGGTCCTGCCGCGGCTCTGCCGTCTGCGACGGGACCTGCGCACGAGGATCCTCGGTGGGAACGTGGCGCTCGTGGTGCTGGTGGATTACGCCGGCTTCAACATGAAGATCGCCGAGCTCGCGTCGGCCGCGGGCGTGCCGGTGCTGTACTTCATCACGCCGCAGGTGTGGGCGTCCCGCGCCGGCCGCCTCCCCCGGCTGGCGCGCACGGTCACACGCGCCGCCGTGATCCTCCCGTTCGAGGCGGCGCTCCTGCGCGAGCACGGCATCGATGCCACGTTCGTGGGGCATCCGCTGCTGGACCGCGCACGGACGCTGCCGAGCCGCGCCGAGGCGCGGCGCGAGATCGGCGTGGGGGAGGGCGAGCGGCTGCTCGTGCTCTTCCCCGGAAGCCGTCCGCAGGAGATCGCGCGGCACCTGGATCCCTTCGTCGAGACGGCGCGCGAGCTCCGGCGTCGCGACCCCGCGCTGCGCGTGATGGTCAGCGCGGCGCCGCACGTGCACATCCCGGCGGAGCGCTGCCCGTTTCCACAGGTGCATGCGGCGTCGTTCTCGCTGCTGCGCGCCGCCGACGCGGCGCTCTGCAAGAGCGGCACGACCACCCTGGAGGCGGCCATCGCCGGCTGTCCGCTCGTCGTCGCCTACCGGACCAGCGCGGTGGAGTACGCGATCGCGCGCCGCATCGTCACCATTCCCTACATCGCGCTCGTGAACATCGTCGCGCAGCGCCAGGTGGTGCCGGAGTTCGTGCAGGACGCACTTGAGCCGCGCCGCATCGCCGACGTGCTCGAGCCGCTGCTCGATCCGGCCAGCCCGGCGCGTTCCGCGATGGTGGCCGATCTCATGAGCGTGCGCGACTCCCTCGGCGAGGCGGGCGCCGCGGGGCGGGTCGCCGACCTCGCGCTCGAGATGGCGGCGGCCGCACCGGCGCACGCGGGCGCCCCGTGAGCGGCGCGAGCAAAGCTGCGGACGGCGACGCCGCGCGCCGGGTGCGCTGGAAGGTCTGGCTCGGCGCGGCGGTGATCCGCCTGCTCGCCGTCACCTGGCGCATGGAGACCGTGAACGGCGAGGAGCTGGCGGCCGCACGACGGAACGGACGCCGAGTCATCTTCGCGCTCTGGCACGGCGAGCTGCTTCCTCTCCTCTGGCACCAGCGCGGGGAGCACGTGGCCATCGTCATCAGTGAGCACAAGGACGGCGAGATCATCGCGCGGATCGCGGAGTCGCTGGGCTACGCGACGGTGCGCGGATCGTCGTCGCGCGGCGGGAGCCGGGCCCTCATCGGTCTGATGCGCGCGATCGACGAGGGAGCCGACGGCGCCATCACTCCCGATGGACCGCGCGGGCCGGCGCGCGTGTTCGCGCCCGGCGCCGTCGTGGCCGCCCAGCGCACCGGGGCACTCATCGCCCCCATCCGCGCGCAGGCGTCGCGCGCCTGGCGGCTGAGGAGCTGGGACCGGTTCCTGATCCCCAAGCCATTCGCCCGCGTACGGGTCAGCTTCGGCCCGCTCACCGCGGTGCACGCCGACTCGCCGCGCGAGGCCGCCCTGCATGCGCCGCGTCTCCAGGCGATCCTCGACGCGGTCCCGGGTTCATGACGCACCGCGGGATCGAGCGCATCTGGTACGGCGACGACCTGCTGGCGCGCAGCACCCGCACCGCCCTGTCCGCGGGAAGCGCGGCGGTCGCCGGCGTGGCGGCGCTGCGGAACGCGATGTTCGACCGCGGCATCCTGCGCACCATCGAGCCGCCCGTGCCCGCCCTGTCACTCGGCAACCTGAGCGTGGGCGGTACCGGCAAGACACCCGTTGCCGCCTGGGCGGCCCGTGCGCTCCGTGCGCGTGGAGCTCGGCCCGCCATCGTGCTGCGCGGCTACGGCGGCGACGAGCCGCTGGTGCACGCGCGCCTCAATCCCGACGTGCCCGTCGTCGCCGATCCCGATCGCGTTCGCGGCGCCGCGACGGCCGCCGAGGGTGGCGCCGTCTGCGTCGTGCTCGACGACGCCTTCCTGCACCGCCGCATCGCCCGCGTCGCCGACTGGGTGCTCGTTGCCGCGGACGACTGGCATGACGACGCGCGCGTGCTGCCGGCGGGCCCGCTCCGCGAGACGACGGCGGCGCTGCGCCGTGCGTCGGTCGTGGTGGTCACCCGCAAGTCCGCGTCACTCGATGCCGCGGAGGCGCTCGGCCAGCGGCTCGCGCGACGAGTGCGGGGCGGCGCATGGGCGGTGGTCCATCTCGCCCCCGGCGCCCTCGTTGCGCCCGATGGCACGCGCGCCACGCTCGACGCCCTGCGCGGGCGACGATTCCTCGCGGTGGCGGCCATCGGCGCACCGGGTCCCTTCTTCGCGCAGCTTCGCGCGCTGGGGGCGGAGCTGGTGGAGGCACCGTTCCGCGACCACCACGGATTCTCGGCGGCCGACGCGGCATCGCTGGCGCACCGTGCCCGGGGCATGGACGGCGTGGTCTGCACGCTCAAGGACGCGGTCAAGCTCGCTCCCCTCTGGCGTGGCGCCGATACGCCGCTGTGGTATGTTTCCCAGGCTGCCGCGGTGGATCGCGGCCGCACCCATCTCGATGCATCGCTCGAGGCCGTCCTGACGGCGCGCGTGCACCCTCTCTGAACGCCGGCCTCGCCGGCCCGAGTCACCCCTATGGCTACCGATCTCCGACTGCCTACCGACAGCATCGTCAAGCCGGACAAGGACCGCTTCCTGAACGAGGAGAACCCGTTCGAGGCGATGATGAGCCGCTTCGACCGCGCCGCGCAGCTGCTCGACCTCGAGCCGGGCCTGTACAAGGTCCTCCGCCACCCCGAGAAGCAGATCATCGTCTCGGTGCCGGTGATGATGGACAACGGCGAGGTGGAGGTCTTCACGGGCTACCGCGTGCTCTACAACACGTCGCGCGGTCCGGCCAAGGGGGGCATCCGCTTCGACATGCAGGTGAACCTCGACGAGGTGCAGGCCCTGGCCGCGTGGATGACCTGGAAGTGCGCCGTGGTGAACCTCCCCTTCGGCGGCGCCAAGGGCGGCGTGATCTGCGACCCGCTCAAGATGAGCGTGGGTGAGCTGGAGCGCCTCACGCGCCGCTACACCGCCGCGATCATCCACACGCTCGGTCCCGACTCCGACGTGCCCGCGCCCGACGTCAACACGAACGAGCGCGTGATGGCGTGGATCATGGACACCTACTCCATGCACCATCGCCACACGGTCACCGCCGTCGTCACCGGCAAGCCGATCGAGATGGGCGGGTCGCTCGGCCGCCGCGAGGCCACGGGCCGCGGCTGCATGATCGTCACGAAGGAGGCGCTCAAGCACCTCGGCATGACCGTCGCCGGCACCACGGTCGCGGTGCAGGGCTTCGGCAACGTCGGATCCGTTGCCGCCGACCTGCTCGCGAAGGAAGGCTGCGTGATCCGCG
>JAQBPZ010000224.1 GCA_028287225.1 Gemmatimonadota bacterium | reverse complement strand
CGCGGATCACGTCCGTCATGTGCGCGAAGTCGATGCGCGAGGCATCGTCCGTGGGCTGGTGATAATCCGTATGCATGTTGAAGCTGGAGAGGGTGTGCGCCGGCACCCCCTCCCTCGCGAAGGCGATGTTGTCGCTCCGCTCGAAGAAGTTCTGGTCGAGCCGCTGGTCGGCCATGATCGGCAGGCCGGCCGCCGCGAACGACGCGCCCATGGTGGACCGCGCGAATCCCGTGAGCCACGCGCGCCCGCTGCCGCCCGCGAGCGAGTCCGGCCGGCCGATCATCTCGATCTCGAGGTTCGCCGACAGCTGCGCCACCGGCACCACGGGGTGCTGCACGTACCAGCGCGTGCCGAGCAGCCCCACCTCCTCGCCGGTGGTGGCCGCGAAGATCACCGTGCGCCGCGGCGGCGGGCCCGCGGCCATGGCGCGCGCGATCTCGATGACCGCCACCGTGCCGGACGCGTCGTCGTCGGCGCCGTTGTAGATGGAATCCCCGTTCACCGGGCGGCCGATGCCGAGATGGTCGTAGTGCGCGTCGATCAGCACCGCGGAGTCGCGCAGCACGGGGTCCACGCCGCGGATCATGCCGACCACGTTGACCGCCGTGCGGCGCATGGACGCTGGGATGGTGTCCAGGGCGGCGAAGCCCGGCAGCAGCGCCGGCATCGTCATCGTCTGGGCCTGGCCGTTCCGGGTGCGCGTGCGCGTCACCATCGCCACCGGCACGCGCTGGAAGTACCCGCTGTCGCCGGCGGGCACCAGCCCCATGGCGCCGAACTCGCGGGCGATGAGCGCCGCCGCCTTCGCCGAGCCGCGGCTGCCGGTCGCGCGGCCTTCGAGGGAGTCGTCCGCGAGCGCCGTCAGCAGACGTCGCACGTCCGCGACGCCGATCTGCTCGCGTGGTGCGGCGACGGGCAGCGGCGTCGCCGTCGCGCAGGCGGTGAGGAGGAGGGCCGCGGCGAACGGGAGGAGGCTCGGCAGCCGGACGGGCAGGGTCATCGATCTGGTGGTGAGGTGTGGAACGCGGCAGGCGCGGCGTGCTCAGCCAGAATCATGCACGGGGGTACGGCTGGCCCCGGCACCAGGGTGGAACGTCGCTTGCCTTTTCGGGCTACCAGAAACACTACATCATGGAGCATTGGATGAACCAGAAGCGTACCCGATCGCGGATCGCCATGTTCGGCCTCCCGATCGCCCTGGCGATCGGCATCGGCCTCGGTGCCTACCGGAACCCCGCCCCTGCTCCCGAGGCGGCGTTGACCATGACGGCGGACCTCTCCGCGCGGACGCTGACGCTGCGGCGCGGAAGCACCGTGGTCAAGCAGTACCCCGTCGCCGTGGGGCTGGACCGGCACCCGACGCCCACGGGCCGCTTCACGGTGCGCAAGCTGGTCTGGAATCCGTCCTGGGTGCCCCCCGACGCCGGCTGGGCCAAGGGCAAGAAGCCGGCGGGCCCGGGCGAGAGCAAGAACCCGATGAAGACCGTGAAGATCTTCTTCCGGGAGCCGGACTACTACATCCACGGCACGGGCTCGGTGGGCTCCCTTGGCGAGGCGGCCTCGCATGGCTGCCTGCGCATGGATCCGGACCAGGCCGCGGAGGTGGCGCTCGAGCTCATGGACAACGCCGGCACCTCGAAGGACTGGGACTGGGTGCGGGGCATCCTGAACCTCGGCGAGCAGCACGTGGTGAACCTGTCGACGCCGACGCCCCTGACGATCACGAACTGACGCGGCGGGCTCGAGCGCGGCATGTGAGTTGCCCCCGCATGGGGGCACTCATCCCAACAAGGACACTCACATGGATCTGCTCACCTGGCTCATCGTCGGCCTGGTCGCCGGCGTGCTCGCCTCGCTCGTCATGGGCGGCACGGGCTACGGCCTCATCGGCGACATCATCATCGGCATCGTCGGCGCATTCGTCGGCGGGTGGCTGTTCAGCCGCCTCGGCGTGCATTCGCCCTTCGGCGGGCTCGCGGGGGTCATCTTCACCGCATTCATCGGCGCGATCGTCCTGCTGTTCATCCTGCGCCTGATTCGCGGAGGACGGGGGCGACGGGTGTAGTGTCCCGCCGGTCCCAAGGTCAGCAGCATCAACGCTGAGGACCGCCGCTCGGGATGCATCCAGACGGCCGGTTCGACAATCCGCTCGGGCGGGCCACACGAGGCGTCGGTTCGGACCGAATGCAGCGGATTGAAACGAGAACTGCCGGATCTCTATCCGGTGCGGTGCGAGGCGACGCTGCACCGAAAATGATCCGGCAGTTTTCGGTGCACTCGCTGCATTCGGTCCGAACCGGTCCGTCTGGATGCGTCCCGAGCGGATGTTCGAACCGGCCCGTCTGGATACGTCCCGAGCGGCCGTCCTCCGATGGCGCGCTATCCGTGCACCAGGTACCAGGCGAGACCCGCGAGCACGAGCGCCAGGGCCGCCCCTGCTCCGACCCAGGGCAGCACGGCACCCGGCGGCGCTCCACGGTACTCGGCGCTGATCGTCCGCTCGCGCGCCGCGGCCACCGCGCCGGCCAGTGCCACCGCGACCACGAAGCCCACTCGTGCGGCCACCGATGCGCCCGCGCGCACCGGCATCAGCAGGTGTCCGGCTCCCATCCCGGCGACGGCCACGAGCGCCGCGCTCGTGCAGCGCGTGAGGAGCCGCGCGTCCATCCGCTACCGCACGCTGTCGGCGGTCGGGCCGTAGATCTCCGGCAGCGCGATGTCGTTGAGCCGCAGGTACACCGAGAGCTGGCCACGGTGATGGATGATGTGGTTCATCACCAGCGTGCGCAGGACGGCCACGCGCGGCATCGTCACGATCACGTGGTCGCCCGCCCGCAGCGTCCACGGCACCATCATCGCCTCGTCGCTCGCCCCCTGGATCGCCGCGCGCCCCGCCACCACGGCGTCGTCGAAGGTGCGCATCGCCGCCGGCGCCGACTCCCACCGGATGCCCAGCCGCTTGCTCGACGGGCCCGCGACGTCCAGCTCCGTGTCCGCGAACACGCCGGGGATCCAGGTCACCAGCCCGGGGATGTGGATGGCGAGCTGCGACATGCTCATCGACTTCGGGTGCGGCTTCCAGTCCGCGAGCGCGTCGGGGACGCAGGCCAGCAGGGCACGGGTGCGCTGCATCTCGGCGTCGAACTCGGGGAGCAGCGTGGGGGCAATCGGCATGGCGCGATGGACGAGGGTGATGGTCGGAATGCCCGCCAAAGCTAATGCGGCGTCGCGATGCCGGACGCCGGCGGAAACGCGAGCTCCAGGGCCGCGTCCGGTGCCAGTGCGCCCCACCGCGCGGTCAGCGTCGCGAGCAGGGCGCGGATCGCATCCAGCCGTTCGTCGGTCACCCGCACGCGCGAGGGCCGGCCGTGGCTCGCGAAGTAGTCCGCCGCCGACCGGTTGCACTGCTCGGCGGTGAGCCGCTCGCCCGCGGCGCGCTGGGTGTCGAAGCACCCCACGATGAACTCGGCCGGCAGCGCGTCGGGCGGCAGCGGGCCCTGCGGCCACGGTGTCCCGAAATCCGCGAGGTCCCAGCCCTCCGCCACGAGCCCGTAGAAGCCGCGCTGGATGCCCAGCGTCGTCTCCACGGCGTAGTGCGTCAGGTCGTGGAGGGCGAAGAATTCGGCCGCGGGCCCGGTGCGCTTCTGCCAGGTGCGCGTGCCGTCGGCGCGCCGCAGCTCGAGGACGATGGCGCCGTCCCTGCGTCGCTCGAGGCGGATGCGGAGCGCGGAAGTCGGCATGGCGGCGTGGAGCGATGCGGTCCGGCGTCGTGACGCCGGACCGCGGTGGTGCTGAGCGGGCCGATGCGGCCCGCTCGACGGCGACGAGAGGTCAGTCGTCCGCGGTGAACGTGATGTCCGTGTCGATCGGCTTTCCGTGGCGCCACACTCCCGTGCCGCTGCGCGGCGGGGTCACGACCTCGAAGCGCACCTCGAGATGCTGCGGCGCGTCGGCGAACGTCGGGCGGAGATCGTCGAGGACGGCGCTGTAGGCCGCCTCGTGATCGCTCGCCGACACGATCCCGACATGGATGGGATGCGCGAACCGCTGCATCTCCATGGCGCCGGGCATCTTCTCGGCGATGTAGTAGACGTAAGTGTGCACGGTGACTCGCTTGCGGGGTCCGGGATGATCACTGCGACGCGCGACCGCCGGCCGTACCCGTTGCCGAGGCTGGTCAGCCGGCCAGCGCGCGAGCCGTCAGCACCACGACGAATGGCCGCCAGAATCGGCACGAATCCGGCCTGGCGGCCTCGGCATTCCCCGCGTGGACCAGCCCGCTCCCTAGCGCAGCCCCACCGCGTCGATGGTCATCACCAGCGTGTCGTTGGGCACCACGAACCCGCCCGGCGAGCCGCCCTGCCCATATCCGAGCTCGGGGGGGATGATCAGCTGCCGCCGCCCACCGAGCTTCATCCCCTGCACGCCCTCGTCCAGTCCGGCGATGACCTGCCCCCGCCCCACCGTGAAGGTGAAGATGCCGGGCGCGGCCACCTCGGCGAAGGTCAGCCCCGAGCTGGTGCAGGCCGCATAGTGCGTCTGGACGCGGCTGCCGACCACGACGTCGGCCCCCGACCCCACCACCACGTCCCGCACCTGGAGCCCCGAGGGGGTCGTCCGCAGCCCCGTGGCCGTCGCGCGGCCGAGCGCCAGCGTCTCGCAGTCCAGCCCATAGCTGGGCTCCGAGGAGTTCGTGCAGGCGATGGCGAGCAGTGGAATCGCGGCGGCGAGGGCCAGCGCTCCGCGGAGTCTGGTGGGCATGATCGGAACGGGTGGAGTGTGGATCCGCGACGCTAGCTCGCGCTGACCACGTCGACGGTGAAGACGAGCACCGAATAGGCCGGGATGGAGCCGACGCTGTTCGCGCCGTAGGCCAGCTCGGGGGGGATGATGAGCATGCGGCGGCCGCCCACCTTCATCCCCTGGATGCCGATGTCCCAGCCCGGAATCACCTGGCCGGCGCCCAGCTTGAACTGGAACAGCGCCTTGGGGGCGGGGTTGGCGTCGAACTGCCTGCCGTTCGCCAGGTTGCCCACGTAGCGGACGCTCAGCGTCTGCCCCACGGCGACGTCGGCCCCGGTGCCCACGGTGACGTCCTTCACGTACATCCCCGAAGGCAGCCGGGTGAACTGCGAGAGCGTGACGTGCAGCGTATCCGCGAAGAGCGTCTGCTCGATCGGGACGCTCCGGGGCTCCGTGCTGCCGCAGGCGGCCGCGAGCGCGAGGGCGCCCGCGAGCGACGCCGCGAGGGCGGCGTGGCGGGGGCGGAGGCGGCGAAGGCGAGACAGGATGGACATGGCGGTCATCGGGCGTTGAGTGCTTCGACGGTGAACACGAGCACGGAATTGCCCGGGATCGGGCCGTAGTCGTTCGGGCCGTAGCCGAGGCTCGCGGGGATGACGAGCTGGCGCTTGCCGCCGACGCGCATGCCCACCAGCCCTTCGTCCCATCCCTTGATCACCTGCCCGCCGCCCAGCTTGAACGCGAAGGCGGGCTTGGGGGCCGGGTTGGAGTCGAACACGTTGCCGTTGGCGAAGCTGCCGACGTAGCGCATCCCCACCGTCTGGCCGACCGCGAGCGTGGCGCCGGCGCCCTGGCTGAGGTCACGGATGTAGAGCCCGCTGGGCGTCTTGGTGGACGCGGCGAGGTTCACGCCGAGCGATGGAGCGAACTTGGTGGTCTCGATGGACACTGCTGGCGTTCCTTGCCACCAGACGCTGCGGACAGCGCCGGGGCGATGGTCGTGGGACACGGGCGACGCCGGCCATCAGCCGGCGTCGCGGGAAATCGTCTCCGGGTCACGTGTCTGCCTGACACCGGAGTACGGGGGTTACCCTGCGCCGCCCTGTTCGCGGTCGCGGCGGACGGGCACGCGCTTGCCCTTGATGGTGGCGGCGCGGAGCGTCTCGATGATGCTGTCGGCGATCTCGTCGGGCACTTCCACGAGCGAGAAGCGCTCGGTGATCTGGATGGCGCCGATCGCGCGCGGGTCCACACCGGCCTCGTTCACGATGGCGCCCACGAGGTCCGCCGGGCGGATCTTGGCGGTGCGTCCCGCGCCGATGTACAGGCGGGCCACGTCCCACTCGGGGGTGATCTTCTCGCGGCCGGCGGCCTTGGCCGCGCCGGCCTTGGCGGCATCGTGCCGCCGCGAGCCGGCCTTGGCCGTGGGCGCACGCTCGCGGTCGTGCCGCGAGGCGGGACGGTCCGGACGCACGGTCACGGCGGGAATCTCTTCCGCATCGCTCACGTTGTCCTTCGCGTCGGCCTGCTTGATGGCGGCCGCCGCCACGTCCATGATGTCGAACTCCTGCGCGAGCGAGTCCACGAGCACGCGGAACTGGTCGAGCTCACCCCCCAGGATGGTCTCGCGCAGCGAGGCCCGCGTCATCTCCAGCCGGCGCGCGCGCAGGTCGGCGACGGTGGGCACCGCGGCGATCTCGATCTTCTGCTTGGTGAGGTACTCGATGTTGCGGAGCTGGCGGTGCTCGCGCGGCTCGGCCAGGGTGATGGCGACGCCTTCACGTCCGGCGCGGCCCGTGCGCCCGATGCGGTGGATGTACGCCTCGGCCGCGGTGGGCAGGTCGTAGTTCACGACGTGCGACACGTGCTCCACGTCCAGCCCGCGCGCGGCGACGTCGGTGGCGACGAGGAGGTCCGCGGTGTTGGCGCGGAACTTCTTCATCACCCGGTCGCGCTGGTCCTGCGACAGCCCGCCATGCAGCGCCTCGGCGCGGAAGCCGCGCGCGTTCAGCGTCTCGGTGACCTGGTCGACCTCGATGCGGGTGCGGCAGAAGACGATCGCCGAGGTGGGGTTCTCCACGTCGAGGATGCGGCCGAGCGTCGCCATCTTGTGCGCGCGGTTCACGATGTACGCGACCTGGCGCACGCGCGGCGCGGAGCCCACCGCGGTCACCTCGCGGTCGATGCGCACGCGCACCGGATCCTTGAGGTGCTTGTTCGCGATCTCGGCGATGCGCGGGGGGAGCGTGGCGGAGAAGAGCGCCGTCTGGCGCTCGGCCGGCATCGCGTCCAGGATGGCCTCGAGATCCTCGGCGAAGCCCATGTCGAGCATCTCGTCGGCTTCGTCGAGGATCACCGTGCGCACGCCCTCGAGGCGCAGCGTCTTGCGGCGGATGTGGTCCAGGGCGCGGCCCGGCGTGGCGACGACGACGTCGACGCCGCGCTTGAGCGCGCGGATCTGCGTCTCCATGCTCGCGCCGCCGTAGATCGGCATGGCGATGATGCCCATGGCGCGCCCGTACTTGTGCACCGCCTCGGCGACCTGCATCGCGAGCTCGCGCGTGGGCACGAGGATGAAGGCGCGGGTGCGCTCGCGCGGGTCGGCGTCGGGGGTGAGGATGTGGAGCAGCGGCAGCGCGAACGCCGCCGTCTTGCCGGTGCCCGTGGCGGCCTGGCCGAGCACGTCGCGGCCGGCCAGCAGCGGCGGGATCGCCTCGCGCTGCACGGGGGTCGGCTCTTCGTAGCCGAGGGTGGTCAGCGCCTGGACGACGCGTTCATCGAGGCCAAGACCGGAGAATCCGGTGGGCACTGCTTCAGAGCCATCCTGGCTCTCTTTTCTAGGTGTCATCGTTGTAAGATAACCTTCTGGGAGCCGGGACGATCCAGGCGGCTTCGCGCGGTCGGCTCGTCGGCTCGCCTGATGCGTGCCACACGGGCCTGTCGCGCCCGGCAGCCGACCAACCGACCATTCCGACCGCCGTCTCGTGCTTCATCCCGCCGACTACCCCTTCGAGATCCGTGCCTCCCCGATGCAGGGGCTCGGCGTGTTCGCCACCAAGCCGATCCCGGCGGGGATGCGGCTGATCGAGTACGCCGGGGAGCGGCTGACGCCGGCGGCGGCGGAGGCGCGGTATCCCGACGTGGCGGGGGAGCGGCACCACACCTTCCTGTTCGCCATCGACGACGACGTGGTGATCGATGCGGCGGTGAACGGCAACGAGGCGCGGTTCATCAACCATTCCTGCGACCCCAACTGCGACGCCGTCATCGACGACCGGCGCATCTGGATCGAGGCGATCCGCGACATCGAGCCCGGGGAGGAGCTGGCGTACGATTACGCCTACGTGCTCGACGAACGCCACACGCCGGCCGCGAAGCGCCGCTTTCCCTGCCACTGCGGCGCGGCCACGTGCCGGGGGACGATCCTGACGAGAAAATAATGAGTAACGAGGGAAGAATAACGAGTAACGAGTGAGTCGAGGGCGTCCCGGGCCGGTTGCGTCACCCCGCAGCCGCAGGCTGTCGGGGCCTGGCATCCCGTGACTGGGGCTGGCCATGAGCACGGGACAGTGACCCCGACACTCGCTCGCTGCACTCGCTCCTGCGGGGTGACATCCGCTCGGGAGGCCGCCCTGCAGGTTACTCGTTACTCGTTACTCGTTATTTGGCTTTGCACAGGTACGTCATCGCCACGTCGCCGAGCGAGCCTTTCAGCGCCACGCCGTAGCCGGGCATCTTGTTGACCTTGCGCTCCACCACCTTGCTCCCGCGCTCGTCGGCGTAGTACACCGTCTCGCTCGCGGCGAGCGACTGCTTCGCGCAGTCGAAGGTGGCCTTGGTGCGTCCACTCTTCCAGGCGCCCTGCGGCGTCTGCACCGGGGTCGCGAACACGATGCGCACCGTGGCGGCCACGAGGCCGCCCGTGCGGCGGATGCTGCGCGGGTCCACCGTGATGCGGTTGCCGGTGGACGTGGCGCCGATGTCCTGCCAGCGGACCTGGGCGCCCACGGCGGGCGCGGCGGCGCCCAGGAGGAGGGCGGCGAGGGGGAGATGGAGGCGAGGCGGCATGGTCAGATCTCGTAGTGGCGCGCGACCCGCATGCCCGCGTAGATCCCGAGCCCGGTGCCGAGCATGGACAGCATGAAGGCCGTCATGAAGCCGATCCGCTCGCCCGCCCACCAGCCGATGGCGCCGCCCGCGGTGGCGCCGATGAAGGCGAGCATCTTCGTCAGCATGGCAGCTCAGCTTCCGCGCGAGGCGGCCAGCTCGGCCTTCTCGCGGAAGGTGAAGACCCGGCCGCACTGCGTGCAGGCGAAGTTGCCGGTGCGCTCCCCCAGGTCGTAGAGCTTCGCGAGCTGCGGGTGGTCGCAGGGCTTGTCGCCCCACGCCTCGCGGAGCTCGTCGGCGCGTTTTTGCTTCACTGGTCCCTCCCGTGCCCGGACGCGCCGGGCGATGTGCGGTTATCCATGGCGGAAGCTCGCCGATCAGCCGGCCCTGCGCCAGCGGCGGCGCCCGCTTCCCGACCCCGGTTGGCCCTGCGTGGGAGAACGCAAGACGTGTTCGCGGGGGCGCAATGGGGTAGATTACGGCTCACTCGTGAGGAGCAGTCGATGATCCGAGGGTTCGAGTTCGAAGAGGACGGCCGGACGTTCCGGTGTTCGGTCGAAGCACGGAAGGCGACGCCCGATGACGGATGGTGGTGGTTCGACGTCTCGGGTGACCGCCAGCGCTACGCCCCCTTCCAGGCCGAGAAGGCCGATACGCAGAAGGGCGTGAAGGCGAA